>NZ_JAKJSQ010000048.1:0-32731 GCF_050337105.1 Aliivibrio kagoshimensis | reverse complement strand
ATTTTATACAATTAGATTCAGTATGTTGCAATCTTGTTAACAACCTGCCAGCTTATTAACTGTTTACCGAATAATATCGACATACAACTTCTTAAAAATGTTCAACAAGAATAGAGATAAATACCTTGGGCATTTTTCATCCAAAAGCATGGAGCAATAAAATGAGAAAAAGCATATTTACAGTGAGTACCGCTGTCATTGCACTTGCGATCTCCGCAGGACTGCAAGCCAAAACACTGGTCTACTGTTCTGAAGGTTCGCCAGAAGGATTCAATCCTTCGTTGTATACTGCAGGCACCACCTTTGATGCCAGTTCACGTCAAATCTTTAATCGCTTAGTTCAATTCAAACGCGGTAGCACGGTCTTAGAACCGGGCCTTGCCAGTTCGTGGAGTGTGTCGGATGACGGAAAGACCTACACCTTTGAACTTCGTAAAGGGGTGAAGTTTCACACCACCAAAAACTTTACACCAACTCGCGATTTTAATGCGGACGATGTCATTTTCTCCTTCATGCGTCAAAAGAGTGATGCACACCCTTACCACAAAGTGTCTGGGGGATCGTATGAATACTTCAACTCAATGGACATGGGTGACTTAATCACCAGCATTGAGAAAAAAGGCGACTACACCGTTGTCTTCAATCTCGCCAAACCAGAAGCGCCGTTTATTGCCAATATGGGCATGGATTTCGCTTCAATCATGTCTAAAGAGTATGCTGATCAGCTCATGGCTGCAGGCACCCCTGAAAAATTCGATTTAGACCCGGTAGGTACAGGACCATTCCAACTGGTGGGATACAAAAAAGATTCCACCATTCGTTACCAATCTAATCCGAGTTACTACGAAGGCAAAGCGGCCATTGACCGTTTAGTTTTCTCAATCACTCCTGATGCTTCTGTTCGTTATGCGAAATTGCAAAAAGGTGAGTGTCACGTGATGCCTTACCCTAACCCGGCAGATTTAACCCGCATGAAATCTGACGACAAAATCAACCTAATGAGCCAAGAGGGTTTGAACGTGGGTTATCTCGCATTCAACACTCAAAAAGCACCATTTACCGATGTGCGTGTTCGTCAAGCATTGAACATGGCGGTGAATAAAAATGCCATTATCGATGCGGTATTCCAAGGAGCCGGTAAAGCAGCAACGAACCCAATTCCGCCAACCATCTGGTCTTACAATGAATCAGTGAAAGATTATGAATACAATCTTGAAAAAGCCAAATCTCTGCTTGCAGAAGCGGGCGTGAAAGAGGGCTTTAAGACCAATATTTGGGCGATGCCAGTACAGCGTCCATACAACCCAAATGCACGTCGTATGGCGGAAGTCATTCAAGCTGACTGGGCAAAAATTGGCGTAGAAGCGGAGATTATCTCTTACGAGTGGGGTGAATACCTTAAGCGTTCGAAAGCCGGCGAGCATGAAACCGTGCTGTTAGGTTGGACTGGTGATAATGGCGATCCAGATAACTTCTTAGCGGTTTTACTCGGCTGTTCAGGCATAGGTGGTTCAAACCGTGCAATGTGGTGTCATCAGCCGTTTGAAGATCTGATTCAAAAAGCGAAGGTCACTGCTGACGTTACTGAGCGTACCAAGTTATACCAACAAGCTCAGGTGGTCTTTAAAGAGCAAGCACCTTGGGTAACGGTGGCTCACTCGATGGTTTACGAACCAGTGCGTAAAGAAGTTAAAGGCTACAAAATCAGCCCATTCGGTGGCCATGAATTCTATGGCGTAGATATCGAATAGTTCAATTTTCCCTAAGTATTTGGCCAGTTCGCTGGCCTTTTTTTTATCTTTATCGTTACTTAATTGGGCAGAGCAGTATGCTACAGTTTATTTTAAAACGTTTCGGGCTAGTCATACCGACGTTTATTGGTATTACCCTTTTGACCTTCACCTTAATCCGATTAATACCTGGCGACCCCATTGAAGTGATGGCTGGAGAGCGCGGTGTTTCACCAGAACGTCATGCTCAACTTATCGCTGAACTAGGTCTGGATAAGCCATTACTAGAACAGTACTTCATCTACATTTCAGATGTCGTGCAAGGGGATCTTGGCAAATCCTTAATTACTAAAGAGCCCGTATTAAGCGAGTTTCTATCTCTGTTCCCAGCCACACTAGAGCTCTCAATCTGCGCCGCCCTATTTGCGATTTTAGTTGGGCTGCCCGCCGGTATTCTGGCCGCAGTCAAACGAGGCACCATTTTTGATCACGGCGTCATGACAATCTCTTTAGCGGGTTATTCTATGCCCATTTTTTGGTGGGCCATGTTGTTGATTCTCTTCTTCTCGCTCGGTCTAGACTTAACCCCAGTATCAGGGCGCATGGATGACGTCAACTTCTGGGTTGATGAGGTAACGGGTTTCATGTTAATCGACAGCTGGTTATCCGGTGAAGAGGGCGCATTTGCAGCCGCAGTGCACCACTTAGTGCTTCCTGCCGTTGCCCTAGGCACCATTCCATTAGCGGTGATTGCCCGTATGACTCGCTCATCCATGCTCGAAGTGTTGGGTGAAGATTACATTCGAACCGCTCGTGCTAAAGGGTTGATGCAATGGCGAGTGGTGCTGGTTCATGGACTTCGTAACGCATTGATCCCCATCCTAACCGTGATAGGTCTTCAGGTCGGTATTCTCTTCTCAGGCGCGATCCTTACTGAGACCATTTTCGCTTGGCCGGGTATTGGAAAGTGGATGATTGAATCCATTGGACGTCGAGACTACCCCGTCGTTCAAGGCGGAATATTACTGGTTGCCACCATCATTATATTAGTCAATTTAACCGTAGATATTCTCTATGGCGTGGTGAACCCTAGAATTCGCCATTCAAAATAACGTGAAAGGAATCACAGATATGTCTGAAGCAGTAAACTCAGCACTTCCTGTTGCCAAGGAGCAGGAGCCATTAACTCCCTTAGCGGAATTTTGGTTCTATTTTTCCAAAAACAGAGGCGCCATTATTGGGTTGGTCTTTATATCCTTTATTCTCACTCTGGCGATCTTCGCCAATGTTGTCGCCCCTTTTGACCCAACCGAGCAGTTTAGGGATGCCCTACTGACTCCCCCTGCGTGGATGGAAGGGGGAGATGTTCGCTTTTTGTTAGGTACCGACGATGTTGGAAGAGATATTCTATCCAGACTCCTACATGGTGCCCGACTGTCACTATTGATCGGCTGTATTGTGGTCTCTCTGTCGCTAGTACTTGGTGTCTTTTTAGGCCTCGTTGCTGGTTATTTCAGAGGGGTGGTCGATACCATGATCATGCGAATGGTCGACATTATGTTAGCCCTACCAAGTCTGTTATTGGCGATTGCTATCGTTGCCATTCTTGGCCCATCGATCATCAACGCCTCTCTGGCTATCTCCTTCGTCTCCCTGCCTCACTATGTGCGCTTAACCCGAGGTTCGGTGCTCTCCGAAGCCAATCGAGATTACGTTACCTCGTCAAGAGTAGCCGGAGCCAGCCACCTGAGATTGATGTTTAGCGTCATTCTGCCTAACTGTCTAGCTCCATTGATTGTTCAGGCAACTCTTGGGTTTTCCACCGCAATTTTAGATATGGCGGCCTTGGGATTCTTAGGGCTAGGAGCACAACCCCCCACACCAGAGTGGGGAGTGATGCTCTCTGATGCAAGACAGTTCATTAACTCCGCATGGTGGGTAGTCACTTTCCCTGGACTGATCATCTTAACCACCGTATTGGCGTTCAACTTAATGGGTGATGGCTTACGCGATGCCCTAGACCCGAAATTAAAGCAGTAAGGAGCAGAATCATGGCAATTTTAGAAGTAAACCAACTCTCTGTTCATTTCGGTGACCAAACCGCGCCCTTTAAAGCGGTAGACAAAATCAGTTATGAGATCAATGAAGGTGAAGTTCTCGGTATCGTCGGTGAGTCTGGCTCAGGAAAATCCGTCAGCTCATTAGCCGTAATGGGACTCATAGACTTCCCCGGCGTCGTAAGCGCCACTCAACTGCGATTTGATGGACAAGACCTGCTCTCAATGTCAGAAAAGCAGAGAAAGAGCATTACTGGCGCGGAAATATCAATGATTTTCCAAGACCCCATGACCAGCTTGAACCCTTGTTTTACCGTAGGTTACCAGATAATGGAAGCGCTGAAAGTTCACTTTGGTGGAAGCCGAAAAGAGCGAAAAGAGCGTACCATTGAACTGTTAAATCTCGTGGGTATTCCGGATCCCGGTTCACGATTAGATGTTTATCCCCACCAACTGTCTGGTGGAATGAGTCAGCGTGTGATGATCGCCATGGCGATAGCCTGTAATCCGCGATTATTGATCGCCGATGAGCCCACCACCGCGTTAGATGTCACCATTCAAGCGCAAATTATTGATCTACTGCTGTCGCTGCAAAAAGAGCAGAACATGGCGCTTATTTTGATTACTCACGATCTAGCGTTAGTCGCAGAGTCTGCTGATCGCGTGATTGTGATGTATGCGGGACAGATCGTCGAATCGGGTTTATCCAGTGAAGTGTTTACCAATCCCCAACACCCGTATACTCAATCACTGCTGCGCTCACTGCCCGAGTCCTCGCTAGGTAAAGCCCGTTTGGATTCGTTATCAGGTGTGGTTCCCGGTAAGTATGATAGACCGCAAGGTTGCCTACTTAACCCGAGATGTCCCTACACCACTCTCAAGTGCAAAAGCGAAGAGCCACTGCTGCAGGGTGATATCAATCGACAAGTAAAATGTCACTTCCCATTAGACCAACAAGGGAGCCCGACACTATGAGCGCGCAACCACCGATATTAGAAGCGGTAAATCTAAAAAAACACTACAGCATCAAGCAAGGGATGTTTAAACCTGCCAGCGTGGTTAAGGCGTTAGACGGTGTCTCATTTACCTTAGCCCGAGGTAAAACCTTAGCGGTCGTTGGTGAGTCTGGCTGTGGAAAATCCACCCTTGGCCGCTTGATCACTTTGATTGAGACACCGACAGAGGGAGAGATCTCATTTAATGGTCAAGATTTACTGGCCAACGATCCTGAATCCAACCAACTGCGTCGCCAGAAGATTCAGATTGTATTTCAGAACCCATACGGCTCTTTGAACCCGAGAAAAAAAGTGGGACAAATCTTAGAAGAACCTTTGGTAATCAATAGCTCAATGAGCGCTGCACAACGCAAAGAGTTAGCACTCTCAATGATGGCGAAAGTAGGCTTGAAGCCAGAGCAGTATGACCGCTACCCTCATATGTTTTCTGGAGGCCAGAGACAACGTATTGCCATTGCACGCGGCTTGATGTTAAACCCGGACATTGTTATTGCCGATGAGCCTGTTTCAGCGTTGGATGTCTCCGTGCAAGCTCAAGTGCTCAACCTCATGATGGATCTGCAAGATGAATTGGGGCTCTCCTACCTCTTCATTTCACATGATCTATCCGTCGTAGAGCACATTGCCGATGAGGTGATGGTGATGTATTTAGGTCAATGCGTTGAAAAAGGGAGTAAAGAGAGCATATTTGCTAATCCACGCCACCCTTATACTCAGGCACTCCTCTCAGCGACACCAAGGATCAACAGTGAACACAGAAGTCAGCGTATTCAGTTAACTGGAGAGCTGCCTAGCCCACTTGATCCCCCAAAAGGGTGTGCGTTTAGTACTCGATGCCACCACGTCACTGAGCGGTGTCATCAAGAAAAACCCACATTGAAAACCTACGATGACAACACCCTGATTGCCTGTCACCTACTGGAAAAGGGCAAGCAGGAAACTATGGCTTAACCGTGAAATTACAGATAGCGCTGCTCCAGAGCGCTATCTGTTGCTCGCTAGGTAAATAAACGAATAGCTGGGCGATAAAAAGCAAGGTAACGAATCGCAACGTACGTGACCACAACCGTCGCAATCACTAATTCAACCGTTGCCATCATCGTAACTTGCCCCACATACTCATCTGCCACCCCCACCGATGCCATCCAGGCTGCAAACTTAAACAGAGCCGTTGCACTGATTACCACGGGGAAAGTAAAAGCGGCATACCCTGGACTAAAGGGAAGTTGCGCCAGCTTTATCAATGAAAAATAGATAAGCAGAGTCATCGACACCGCGATGCCAAACAGTAGAGCCACAATCACAGGAGACGGTGATGATGTCACGGTTAAGTATCCTGCCAAAGAGAGACTGGCAGGAGCGGCCAAAATAGCAATGGTCGGTTTCGCCGAATCTGGTACTTCATGGCTAAAGATCAAACGGTATAACATCGCTGGTAACATCACTGCGTATGCGACAAGACCAAATAAAAGCACCCCATCAGCCAATGGGCGTAGTGCTTCACTGCCCGCAAACGAGACGTCAGCAACAATCAATCCAACCGGGGGAACAAACCAGCTTGGCACCATATGATGGAGTTGAAAATCCATCGCTCTGTGATAGATAAATACCACCAAAAACAGCAGATGCAGCACGACCGCAAATAGCCACAATGCGTTACCCAGATCAGCATTAAAATGAGTGAGGGCGTTTGAGACCACCATAGTCGCCATGGCAAAAGTTGGCGCCACACTCCCTACTACGGGATGCGCAAGGTCATTCCATAATATTTTCGGAAAGCAGACGAATTTAAGCAACAAAATAAACAGCATCGCGGAAGCAATTACTGCCCCGATGATCTGCCCTAGCCCATGCAGTTGAGCTGCATTCTCCCAACACCAGCCTAAACTCGCAATCCCCAACGCTAAACCAGCCATTGGTGTTGGTGCTGCCGCTAATTGTAATATGTTTTTTTTCAGCATGAGTTTCTCACTACTCCATGAAGGACAACGAGATAATAGAGCCATTTCATCATTAAGAATAGATGAATAAATTTAAAAATAGGTTAAAATATATTGAACAACAAAAGGAATATCGCGTGAATATATCGATCAAACAGTTACGTGTTTTTGTGACAGTTACTCAAGAAAAAACCATCACTTCTGCAGCCGAAAAGCTCTTTCTGTCAAAACCTGCGGTCAGTATGGCCCTGTCCGAGCTTGAAAACAACATTGGGCATAAGCTGTTTGATCGAGTGAACAATCGCCTTATTATTAACCATAATGGCAAGCGTCTACTGCCCCTTGCCGACGAGTTACTCGAAAGAGAGAACGGCATTGCTCATCTATTTGAAAATGAAAACCAACTCACTGGTGAACTGAAAATTGGGGCCAGCGATACTATAGGTAATCAAGTCGTCCCCTACCTATTGAGAGACTTTCGAAAACTTACCTTACAGCAAGAGCAGCAGCTATTAATTGGTAACACGTCGGTCATCTGTCAGAAGTTGGTCGATTATGAACTCGACATTGGATTGATCGAAGGGAAAACCCAGCATGCAGATCTGTACATGGAGCCTTGGCACACTGATGAGATGGCCATTGTCTGTTCACCTGATAACCCGCTAGCCAGAAAAGAGAACCTCTCTCTATTGGACTTTGAACAGAGTCAATGGATCGTCAGAGAAGCTGGCTCAGGCACCCGTGAATTTTTTGTACAGCGTATCGCTCCAAGAATTGAAAAGTGGACCCTCGCCTTTGAACTCAATACCACCGAAGCCATTATCAATTTTACCGCCGCGGATCTAGGGCTGGCATGCTTATCAAAACAAGCCGCACAATACGCGTTAGCCGATGGTCGTTTGGTAGAGCTCACTCTGCCTCTTGATATGAAGCGTCGCTACTGGATATTAATGCATAAAGAGAAGTACCAAAGTGCGCTGCTTAAAAGCTTTATCTCATTTTGTCAGCAGTGGTAAACGGAGCCTTGCGACCTCTATTCTCTCTACTCTGTCAAAAAATCACCAAGATTTGGTCAAGATAATTATTGTTGGAAGTAGCGACCCCAAATCACCCTAGAGTGATGTATGCACTGTTTTTAATACCTTAAAGTGATTTCAGTAACCTAATCGTTACAGATTACCTTCACTCAAATGACTTAAGGATAAATTCATGAACAGATTAAAAAAATCGGTATTACTCAGCACAATGCTCACTCTTAGCATGAATGGTTATGCACTTGCTGGTGACATTAAAATGGCATCAGTGGCGAAAGGGGATAACAGCGTCTTACTGAGTAAAGAGAGCAAACCGTTAACGATTCAACCGGGTAGCATCACGGCCAAAATGCAGTGTAAAAACAGCGACGATTTTGCTTTTATCGCTGTCTATCAGCAAGGGTTACCTACCGACGTACAGTTTCTAGAGAATATGCAGATCATGCAGCCACTCTCTGATAAAGGGAACTGGAACTCCCCAACCAAAGGGGGGGCCACCTTAACCCATAAAATCGATGTTGGTAAATATGTCGCCACGTTCTACTGCGTTGATAGACCTAAAGGCTCTTACGCAGCAAATGGTTCTATCGAGATCATGGTTAAGTAACCTCTCCCCAAACGAATAATTCCAATGCGAGCTTGAGCAAACGGTTTATACACGATTATCGCCGCAACTAAAGGCGATAACCTGACTGATTTCGCTTAAGCTTCTTCCCGACTCTTGCTGCCAATCATTAAACGCAGTCTGAGCCGCTACTTGCGCCCTTTTGGTTGTTCTGCCACTGTCTACTATATCGCACTGTCGTAGATACGCTTCGACATCAGAAGAGAGAATGAAGGTGTCTTTTCCCATCACACGTAAACTATAGGCTCCGGTGTTGCCACCTAATCGCTTGCCATGCTTTTTGAGATAATTCCATAACCCAGTAATATCTTCAGTGGGCCACTCTGCGACCATTTGCGCAAACCCGCCACCTCTCTTTTGTGCCTGTTGGATCATGCGAGCATTGGCAGGAATGGTCATCACCTTAGTAAGATGACGAATAATTTGCGGATCTTGCGCCTTTTGTTCCCACATCGTGTCGGGCATCAACAGCATCTTTTCAATATCAAAGCCAAAAAACGCCGCTTCAAAATTGGGCCATTTTTTTCTCACCACACTCCACGAGATACCACACTGAAACACTTTTTCGGTAAAACAGGCCAACCAACGATCATCAGAAATTCTGGAAAGATCGGCTGTGGTTAACGGCGTATTAATGATGCCTTCTAAGCTTTCAACACCACCTTTTCTCGCTGCTGCTCTTTGATAAATCGGTTCAAACTTTTCTCTTGTCATCACAACTCCCTTCTTTAAACTGGACATAGTGTAGATCCTACTGTATAAAAAGCCAGTAAATTTAGATTAATTATTAGGGGATGACCATGGCTGTTATCGTCAAGTACGTAGTGGAACGCAATGGAGAAGAAAAGATGACTTTTACCTCTAAAGCTGAAGCTGACGCTTATGACAAAATGTTGGATATGGCTGATGAACTATTCACATTGCTGGGTGAAAGCAAGTTATTAGAAGATGAAGCAAAACAAGAAGAGCTCTCTTTATACTTAGCGAAAAATAAAGAGGATGTTCTTGTTGCTTTAGGTGCAAAACGTAAACCTGCACCGAAAAAACCCAAAGAAGTGAAAGTGGTTGCCGACGAATCTGACTCGGAAGCCGCAGCATAACCTCGACGCAAAATCCACAGCACCATTTTAAAGCAGTAAGTCATTTGTTGGCTTGCTGCTTTCTGTTTTTATAGACTTAGTAAAGTTCTCTCTCTATGATGAATACAATTTATTAAGTAAATTTGATTATTGATGCAATAGCATCAAATTATAGAAACGGAGATTACTCTATAATGGCTACATTCTCGCTTGCTTTAGGCACTGCAACAAAAAACCGTGACGGAAAAATCATCGAAGCATTTTTCCCTAATCCACTTTTAAACCCAAGTGACGCTCTTGTTAGTGCTATCGCAAAAGTGGTTGATTACCAGGAAGGCAATCAAACACTTGAAATCGCATCAGACCAAGCCTCTCAACTCGCTGCAGCTTTTGCCGACAGTGGCGATGACGCCAACGCACGCTTTTCGACTAAAGCGGCAGCCTCTACTCAGCCTCTTGTTTTAGTTATCTTAGCGACTGATGAGAAACCAAGCTCTGTTGCTGAAGGCTTCCTAAAATTACAACTTATTTCTCACCGTTTGGTTCAACCACACGGTACTGTTTTAGATGGTATTTTCGGTCTACTTCATAACATCGCATGGACCAACGTTGGCCCTATTGATCTTCCAGAGCTAGATGAACGTCAAATTGATGCACGTCTAAATGGAGAGATCATCACCGTCGATTGTGTAGATAAGTTCCCTAAGATGGTTGATTACGTTGTTCCTGCTGGCATTCGTATTGCAGATACCTCTCGAGTGCGCCTGGGTGCACACGTTGGCCAAGGCACCACGGTAATGCATGAAGGTTTCATCAATTTCAACGCTGGTACTAAAGGTGTTAGCATGGTTGAAGGTCGCATCTCGGCGGGTGTCATGGTCGGAGAGGGTTCTGATGTCGGTGGCGGTGCCTCTATCATGGGGACTCTATCGGGTGGTGGAAAAATGGTTATCTCTATCGGTGAGAACTGCCTACTTGGTGCCAATGCCGGTCTTGGCTTCCCACTGGGTGATCGCTGTACTATTGAGTCTGGCTTATATGTCACTGCAGGCACCAAGGTTCGCATGCTTGATCTCAGCGGCAAAGAGATTGAAATAGCCAAAGCGCGCGATTTGGCTGGTCACGCCGATCTGCTGTTCCGTCGCAACTCAGTCACAGGTCAAATCGAATGTTTAACCAATAAAACTGCGGTTGAGCTGAACAACGAGTTACACCACAATAACTAGTTGTACGCTGCCTCGTTAATGGCAGACAAGCCCTAATCAATATTAAGAGCCTAAATATTCCTATTTAGGCTCTTTTTTTCTTCTCTTTCAATATCCTAAATAACATTGCAACTCCCCCACTTGCGTCTATATTTATATCATTACCTACAATATTTATCGATTCGAATTGCTCCTTTACATCCGTGTGAAGATTCCCCCATCCGACGAGCAGTAAAAGGCATTAAAAATGAGTGATGTGTTAACCAGTCGCAGTCCTATTGATGGCTCAATTTACGCCACCAGAAAACTTGCTAGCCCACCTGAGGTTGAAACAGCCGTGCATGATGCACAAGCTGCGCACCAGCAGTGGAAGGGGAGCAAACTTGCTGATAGAGCGGCGATTTGTCACCAGGTCATTGATGCCATCATCGCGAATCAAGATGAAATTGCACGCCAACTATGCTGGATGATGGGAAGACCGATTCGTTACGCCAGAGCCGAAATCCTTGCCACAGAAGAGCGCGCTCGTTATATGATCGATGCAGCCGAAGAGGCTTTAGAACCCACCGTTTTGAGTCAACTTCCAGGTTATTCCCGATATATAAAAAAAGAACCCTTAGGCACCGTACTGGTTATCTCGCCTTGGAACTACCCCTATTTAAGTGCAGTGAACACCATCATTCCAGCCATCATGGCTGGAAACAGTGTTATTTTAAAACACTCCTCTCAGACCCTACTGTGCGCTGAACAGTTTGCCAAAGCCTTTCAGCAAACTCAGATACCGGCGGAGGTATTCCAGTATCTCCATTTGAACCGCGCCGATACCCAAAAACTGGTCAAACACCCTGGTATTAATTATGTCTCTTTTACTGGTTCAGTAGAGGGTGGGAAAGCGATTAAAGCGGCGGCAGCGGATAGCATTGTTGAGGTCGGATTAGAGTTGAGTGGTAAAGATTCAAGCTACATTCGTCATGACGCCGATATTGACCATGCCGTTGAAAGCTGTATCGACGGCGCCTATTTCAATTCAGGTCAATCGTGCAGCGCCATTGAACGTATCTATGTGCACCGTACCATCTATTCGGAGTTTGTAGGCAAAGCGGAAAAGCTGATTAAACAATTCAAGCTGGGACCACCGTATGATCCTCAAGTAACACTCGGACCGGTTGTTAGCCTCTCTGCGGCAAGGTACATTCGAGCACAAATCGATGAGGCGATCGCCATGGGAGCTGTTGCTCATATTACGGCGTCAGATTTTCCCGCCGCCAATCTTAACACTTGCTATCTTGCCCCTCAATTACTCAGCAAGGTGACTCATAAAATGAGCATCATGCGTGAAGAGACCTTTGGTCCTGTAGTGGGAGTCATGCGCGTGAACAGCGATCAAGAGGCGATTGCACTGATGAACGACTCTCCATTTGGGCTTACTGCTTCTGTGTTTAGTTCAGACATCGATGCGGCTACCGAAATAGGAGAAGAGCTGCACGTTGGTACCTTCTTTATTAATCGTTGCGATTATCAAGATCCCGCTCTGGCTTGGTCTGGTACAAAAAATTCAGGCAGTGGCAGTTCATTATCGACCTTTGGTTATCACAACGTCACCCAAACTAAATCGTTTAACCTTAAAACACACCTCTAATTACTTGACTGAAGTACGCTAGGAGTCAACCAGATAGGATAAGGAAATCGTTCAATGAAGCTAGGTATCCTACTTTGTGACAATGTCAATCAAACCCTTAAAAAACAATATGGTGGCTATTCAGGCATGTTCTCGGCACTTCTCGCTCAGACAGAGGTGCCCCTTGAGATAGTCTTTTATGAGGTCTATTTAGATGACTACCCAGAAGAGATTGATGAGTGTGACGCCTATCTGTCAACTGGCAGCCAATACAGCGTTTATGACGATCTTCCATGGATACACAAACTGGTCCAGTTTGTACGTCGTCTCTATGACGCGCAAATTGGACTCGTGGGGATCTGCTTTAGTCACCAGTTGATTGCCCACGCATTGGGGGGCAAGGTGTCACTCTCTTATAATGGCTGGGGAGTTGGCATATCAACCACTCAAATCATCAATAAAAAACTTTGGATGGATCCCGAGTTATCCATAGTCGGGCTCGTTGTCAGCCATCAAGATCAAGTGGTTGAGCTGCCACCTCACACAGAGGTTATTCTTGGTTGCGATTTTTGTCCATACAGCGCCATACAGGTCGACGACCACTTTTTAGGCTTTCAAGGTCACCCTGAGTTCAGCGCCGACTTCGCATTAGCATTGATGGATTATCGACAAGATATTATCGAACCAAGCCGACTTGAACAGGGCAAACAGACGTTAGATAAAGTCGCAGACTCGCAAACGGTCGCTCACTGGATCATCAATTTTTTACATCAAAGCGTAAAAAGCCGACGTCCAACCCTGTTAGATCTCTTCAATCCACCGACTTAGACAACTTTTACTCCTGGGCTCATCAAGCGCTCAGGAGTCAGCAACACACTCTCTGATTCATCGTCCGTTTCAGCACACAGCAGCATACATTCAGACGTCTCTCCGCGCATTTTTGCTTTAGCCAAATTGGTCAATACCACAACCTGCTTGTCCATTAGCTCCTGCTCTGTGTAGTAAGGAACTAAACTGGTCACTGTCTGTAAGGTTCGCTCACCAATATCAATTTGTACGATATAAAGTTTATCGGCATTCTCATGTCGAACCACTTCAGTGATCACTCCAACTCGAATGTCCAATTTTGCAAAATCTGGGTAGGTAATTGTCGTCATTTCTGTCTTAACCTCGCTCATTTTTGATAACGTTTACATTAACAATAAAGCAAGTAATTACAGCGATCTACTTCTTACTTTATTACAAAACATTAATCAGATATTGCCATATTTTCACCACGGGGGTTAAATGGGGGTACTTAAAGTACGAGGTTATTCATGGCTACCATAAAAGATGTGGCAAAAGATGCAGGCGTCTCCATCGCTACCGTCTCGAGAGTCATTAACAAATCACCTAAAGCGAGTTCAAGATCCATTGAACTGGTTGAAAAATCGATGAAATCACTTGGATATAGACCCAATGCCAACGCTCGAGCTTTAGTCAGTAAAAGCACCAATACCATTGGGGTGATTGTCAGTGATGTCTCCGATCCCTTTTTTGGCCTCATGATTAAAGCGGTGGATGATGTCGCGCGTAAAAATGGCAAACAGGTGTTAATCGGTAACGGTTACCATAATGCCGATGATGAACGTAATGCCATTGAACTGCTGATCAATAGCCGATGTGACTCTCTAGTGGTTCACTCAAAGGCACTCAGCAATCAAGAGATCATCGATTACGCCAACGAAGTGCCCGGCTTTATTTTAATCAATCGACTTGTCCCTGAGATCGCCGAGCGCTGTATTGCTCTCGACAACTTCAAAGGGGCCTATTTGGCCACCGAATTTCTCATCAAAAATGGCCACCAGCATATCGCCTGTATTAATTCTAACCACGAGATTGAGGACAGTAGCCAGCGCAGAGATGGGTATTTACAAGCGCTTAAGGATAATCAGCTCTTCGTATCTGACAACTACATTGAACAATCTGAGCCAACGGATCTTGGCGGCGAAAAAGCGATGATGAACCTACTAGCGAAAAATTTACCGATCACCGCAACAGTGGCTTATAACGACTTTATGGCAGCGGGTGCCCTTTCTACGCTTGAAGATAATAGTATTTCAGTACCGGAGCAGATGTCGCTAGTAGGGTTTGATGACGGATTGATTGCCAAGTTTGTTCACCCTAAATTGACCACCATTCGTTACCCGATTCAGATCATGGCAGAAAAAGCGGCCTCGTTAGCGATTTTACTGGCCAAAAGTGAGCAAAAAAGCAGTAGCGTCAGTCTGTTTAATCCAACCCTAATTAAACGAAACTCAGTGAGTAAAATTTAGTCCACAATAAAGCGATATTTAGTCACCGCATGGTAGGTCTGATCAGGCTGCAATATCGAAGAGACTTGTGGCCACTCAGGATGATTCGGAGAGTCCGGCATAAACTGTGTCTCTAAGGCGATACCATCATGGTTACTATATTTATGCTGTCCACGCCCTGACGTTCCCTGTAAGAAATTACCGCTGTAGATCTGCATGGCGGGCTTGGTGGTTCTCACCTCCATAGTCAGTCGATTATCTGCCGACACCAAACAAGCCACCACCTGTTCACCGTCCGTTTTATCACTGTCCAGCAGTAGGGCGTGGTCATATCCGCTCAACAGCTTCTGATCAGCATCGTGCAAAAAATCCTGTTTAATCAACTTACGCTGATTAAAATCAAAACCACTCCCTTGTACCTCCCTCAGCTCCCCTGTGGGTATCGCCGTTTCATCAGTCACCACATAGTGGCTGGCGGCGACCTGTAATTGGTGATCAAGTGCACTAATGAATGACTCATCTCCCATCAAGTTAAAATAGGCGTGATTGGTTAAATTCACCGGACATGCTTCATCTGTGATGGCCGCATAACGAATAATGACCTCATTGTGCTCTGTTAATTGATAATGAACGGTAACCGTCACATTGCCAGGAAAACCTTGATCTCCCGCAGCAGAGTTAAGCGCTAAACGCACACCATCATGGCTTTGCTCAAGCAGACTCCATCGGCGTTTATCAAAGCCCTCCTGACCGCCATGCAAGCAGTTACTGCCCTGGTTAACCGACAGCTGAAAGGGTTGTGAACCAATCGTAAACTGTCCACCAGCAATGCGATTGGCATACCGACCGACTGTCGCCCCCAAATAGGCCTGCTGCTGCTGTTGTTTGCTGATGGTATCAACCCCTAACAGTACTTCTCTGCTTTTCTGATCGACATTAAGCTGACAACTAAGCCAAGTCGCACCAATATCCATCACCTTAATCTGAGTTCCGAGTCGATTGCGCAGCGTATACACATTTGCAGGCTGGCCATCGTGATAACACTGATTATCCATTACACAACCAGCTCAAACTGAGAAGCACCCGATTTTGCCTGACACACATAAATTGACGCTTTCAATCCCGTCATCACTTCATAATTTTCCTCAACAGCCAACCGAACCTGCTCCACTTTATCTGGGGTCATCATGGCGACAATACAGCCACCAAAGCCGCCGCCTGTCATGCGAACTCCCCCATCATTACCCAGCTGCTGCTTAACAATATCGACAAGAGTATCTACCTCTGTAACCGTGATTTCAAAGTCCTCTTTCATCGAGAGATGAGATTGCTCCATCAACTGAGCCATTCGAGGGAGATCGCCCTCTTTTAATGCGACCGCGGCCAACACCGTACGATCATTCTCACTAATCACATGCTTCGCGCGTTTGGCAACGACTTCACTGAGTTCGCTACTGCGTTGATCAAACTGTTGTAGCGTCACGTCTCGTAGCGCTTTCACTCCAAAGATTTCAGCCGCTTCTTCACACTGTTGACGGCGAGTATTGTATTCACTGTCCACCAGCCCTCTCTGTTTATTGGAGTTTATGATCATAACGATCACACCTTCCGGCAGAGGAACGGCCGTGGTCTCTAACGTTCGGCAATCAATCAACAACGCATGACTCTCTTGCCCTTCAGCCGAGATAAGTTGATCCATGATGCCGCAATTGCAACCAACAAATTCGTTCTCAGCTTGCTGGCCATTTAGCGCAATCTCTTGCTGGCTAATGTCTAAGTCATACAACGTTTTAAACGTCTGTCCAATCACCACTTCTAGAGCGGCGGATGAACTCAAGCCCGCTCCCTGTGGGACGTCACCGCTGACTGCAATATCGGCACCACCAAGTTGATAACCACGCTGCAATAAACAGCTAACCACACCTCGAATGTAGTTAGCCCACATACAATCGGCTTCAAAAGTGATCGCTTGACCAAGGTCAAACTGGTTAATCTCGTTGCCATAATCGACCGATACGATCCGAACGATGTTGTCCTCTCTTTTGCTAGCAGCCACCACCGTTTGGTAGTTAATGGCACAAGGAAGAACAAAACCATCGTTATAATCGGTATGTTCACCAATTAAGTTGACGCGTCCAGGCGCTTGAATAAATGCTTGCGCTGAATAACCAAAGCTATCTTGAAAAGATCGGCTTACTTTTTTGGCTAATACCATAGAATTCATCATAATATCTCTCGTCTTAGGCTTATAAACCGTCGTTATCTAAATAGTGAACGTCGCTGACAGCTCTCAGCTTTTCAGCCGCTTGTTCTGGCGTCAAATCTCGTTGGCTCTCCGCTAACATCTCATAACCCACCATGAACTTACGTACCGTTGCAGAGCGAAGCAGCGGTGGATAGAACAGAGCGTGCAGCTGCCAGTGATCAATATCAGTGGGGTGAGACGGGTCTAATGCGTGTTCAAAGAAAGGCGCATAATGCCAGCCCATCGAATAGGGAAATGAGCATTTGAATAGATTGTCATATCGACTGGTCAACTTTTTCAACGCCAGAGCCAAATCGACTCTCTGCTCGCCACTTAACTCGCTCATGCGGCGAATAGGTGTTTTAGGCAATAACATGGTTTCAAAGGGCCAAGCAGCCCAATAAGGGACAACCGCCAACCAGTGTTCTGTTTCTACCACTGTTCGAGATCCATCTTTCGCTTCACTCTGAACATAATCGAGTAATAGGTTACTGCCATGTTGCTGCTGATAGTCTCGTAGCTGCTTATCTTTTCTCTCTATCTCATTGGGTAAAAAGTTATTGGCCCATACCTGCCCATGTGGATGCGGTTGAGAACACCCCATCACCGCTCCTTTGTTTTCAAACGCCTGTACCCAAAGGTACTCTTTACCCAGTTCGGATATCTGCTGCTCCCAAGTGTCTACCAACGCCAAGATGCTTTCTGGTGGTAACTCAGGCAGGGTTTTACTGTGATCGGGAGAGAAACAGATAACTCGACTTAATCCACGAGCACTTTGGCTACGAAACAGTGGATTGGTTGAAGCAGGCGCATCAGGCGTGTCCGTGGTTAACGCGGCAAAGTCATTGGTGAAGACAAACGTTCCTTGGTAATCGGGATTCTTCTCTCCTGAAATACGCGAATTATTGGCGCACAGGAAACAATCGGGGTCATGGCTATCACTAGGGGTAGGTGACGGTTTTTCATCCTGACCTTGCCACGGCCGTTTTGCTCGATGCGGGGATACCAATACCCACTGTCCTGTTAACGGGTTATAACGACGATGTGGATGGTCAATGGCACTAAACTCATCGCGACTTGAATCAACACTAGACATAAGGAACTCTTTTTATCAACGAGGTGAAATTTCAATTCAGTCTATCAATCAACCAGTGATCGAACAGTGATCTAAATCCCATCAATGTAAACGTTTACACGCAGGGTTATAAACGAACTTCTACTATATTTACGCCATCATTTGCATAGCCAGCACTTTAACGGCATTAAAATCGATGAAAAAACCAATGGCTTTACTAAATTTTTCTCCATATTCATTCATAATTACACTACTATAAACAGCAGAATATTGGTCAATACGAAGTTGAGTAAGTAGATGGCAACACTAAAGGAAATAGCAGAAGCAGCATCCGTTTCATTGGCAACGGTCTCTCGAGTACTAAACGATGATCCTACACTCAGTGTAAAAGCAGAAACAAAACGTAGAGTGCTGGAGATTGCGGAAAAGCTCGAATATAAAACCATCAGTTCTCGACGAAGCTCTGTCAATCAACGTCGTTCTCTACATTTTTTGGCTCTCTATACCTACGCTCAAGAGCTCGAAGTGAATGACCCCTACTACCTCTCTATTCGTCATGGTATTGAGACTCAATGCAGTAAGCTCAACATCAAACTGAGCAGCCGTTATCTTTCAGATGACAGTGATACCCTCTCCAACGTTGATGGTGTCATCCTCATAGGAAGAGCAACGCCACAACAGCTTACTCAAGCAAAATCCTTGTCCAAGCATATTGTTTATGTTGACTATAACGATCAAGATGAGAGCATAGACTCGGTGATCGTCAACCTTAAGCAACTCAGTGTTGACGTAATTAATTTCTTTGAAAATCAAGGCTATAATAGAATTGGTTTCATCGGAGGGCAAGATAACATTGGCCAGAATGATATCCGCGCAGAGATGTGTCGTGAGTATGGTGGTTTAAAGGGCTTAGTCAGTGAAAAGGATATTTTATGTGGAACCTTTTCCAGTGCATCGGGTTATGAGCTTGCCCAGAAGATGTTACAAAGTGACTACCCTAAAGCGATATTTGTCGCCTCTGACTCTATCGCCATTGGTGTATTACGTGCAATTAATGAAAAGGGACTCTCCATCCCTAACGACATCGCGTTGATCAGCGTGAACGACATTCCCACCGCCAAGTTTACTTTCCCCCCACTAAGTACTTTCCATATACACTCTGAATTGATGGGTGTGCAAGGGGTGAACTTATTGGTTGAGCAAGAACGAGATGATAGAAAGATTCCGATCATTATTACCGTTCCGGGTGAGTTAATCCTAAGAGGTACCACCATCGATCCTAAATAATTTTTATGCAAACGACATCAACAAAAGGCAGGTATATCGACTTGCCTTTTTTTGTGCCTATTTTTCAACCAAGATCACACTATAGAAAGTGAAACGTGATCCATGCAAAGGAAAACGTTTACACAAGTATATTTTAGTAAAAGTTTTACTAAAATACTTTCAGTTTATCAATTTGTCTGGAGACAGCATGAATAACTGGGAAAATAATCACCGATTAAGTGAGAATAGAATGGCGCCAAGGGCCTACTTTTTCTCTTACCCTTCACTCAAACAGGCCTCCACGTTTGAGCGTACTATCAGTCAACATTTTCAGTTATTGAGCGGAGAATGGATCTTTGAGTTCTTTGATCATCCTCTGTTGGTCCCGGACACTTTTTATCATCAAGTGATGTCAGACTGGGGAACCATTTCAGTTCCGAGCATGTGGCAGATGGAGGGGCACGGTAATCTACAATACACCGATGAGGGCTTTCCTTTTCCTATCGACCTGCCGTTTGTGCCGAGTAACAACCCCACCGGAGCTTATCAACGCACTTTCTCCCTCTCTGAAAGTGCAGCCCAACGCCAAACCATCATCAAATTTGACGGTGTGGAGACCTATTTTGAACTCTATGTGAATGGCCATTATGTCGGTTTCAGTAAAGGCAGTCGTTTAACCGCTGAATTTGATATCTCCCCTTTTTCTAAAGCAGGAGACAACCTACTCTGCGTCCGTGTTATGCAGTGGGCAGATTCAACCTATATTGAAGATCAGGATATGTGGTGGACTGCAGGTATTTTCAGGGATGTCTATATCGTCAGTAAAAATCACCTACATATTCATGATCTCGCTATCAACACAAAATTTGATGATAACTATCACAATGCCACTCTAAGTTGCGCTATTGATCTTGCTAACCTTGGCCAAGAGGTCCTCTCAGATTACCTACTCGACTATGCGTTATACGATGGTCAACAGTTACTTTCTCAGCAGAGCATGACCATTAACAGTGAACATTTTGAACTGGAAATAGCCGTTAACCACCCTGTTCAATGGAGCGCAGAAAATCCTTACCTTTATCAGCTCTTTTTAACCCTGAAACAGAGCAATGGCACTGTGATTGAAGTGGTGCCACAACAGATAGGGTTTCGCGATATCAAAATAAGAAACGGTCTGTTCTACATCAATGGTCACTACGCCAAACTTCATGGGGTTAACCGTCACGATAACGACCACATTAAAGGTCGCGCGGTCACTGTTGAGCGTATGGAGCAAGATATTCGCCTCATGAAACAACACAATATCAACTCGGTGCGAACGGCTCATTATCCCAACGACCCCAGGTTTTACGAGTTATGTGATCAGTACGGACTGTTTGTATTAGCTGAAACCGATGTGGAGACCCACGGTTTTGCCAATGTCGGCAACCTAGAAAGAATCACAGATGATCCAAGCTGGGAAGCGGCCTTTGTCGAGCGTATTGTTCGTCATATTCATGCTCAGAGAAACCACCCAAGCATCATTATGTGGTCACTGGGCAATGAGTCCGGTTATGGCTGCAATATTCGCGCGATGTGCGCCGCAGCGAAAGCCATTGATAAGAGCCGCTTGATCCATTATGAAGAGGATCGAGATGCTGAAGTGGTGGATGTCGTCAGTACCATGTACTCACGCGTTCAATTGATGAACTATTTCGGTGAGTGCCCAATGGATAAACCTCGCATTATTTGTGAATACGCTCACGCAATGGGGAACGGACCAGGTGGCCTAACCGAGTATCAAAATGTATTTGATAAACACGATCATATTCAAGGTCACTACATTTGGGAGTGGTGTGATCACGGGCTGTTATCCACTGATGAAAAGGGCAAGGATCTGTACAAATATGGCGGCGACTTTGGTGATTACCCAAATAATTACAACTTCTGTATGGATGGTTTAATCTACTCCAACCAGCAGCCAGGTCCGGGGCTGCGAGAATATAAACAGGTGATCTCCCCAATAAAAGTGACAGCACAAGAAGCAAGTACCGGTATTCTCACCATTAGTAACCGTTACTGGTTCTCTGATATGGACGACATCACTCTTTATGTGGACATCAAAGCAGAAGGTGAATCACTGCATCAACAACAGCTCAAAGTATTGGAGTTATCCCCGAGGCAAGATAGGGATATTCAAGTCACACTGCCCACGCTTGATGAGCGAGAAGTTTTCATTCATATCGCGGTGAAAAAAGAGAGTAAAACCCGATACAGCGATGCCAATCACCTACTGGCTCACTATCAATTTCAAGTGAAAGAGAGCACCTCACCAGCGTCTGATAACCTATCTGAAAAAGCCATTATGTCGCTATTCAATATTCACGAGTTAACCGTCGACGAGCAGCGTCTACAGTGGGTGATCAGTGGCCATGGTTTTTTCATCTGCTTCTCTAAATTGGATGGCAAGCTTACCTCTTGGCGAGTCGGTTCTGAAGAGCTTATCGCCTCATCACCTAAACTCAGTTTCTTCAAGCCGATGATCGATAATCACAAGCAGGAGTACGAAGGATTGTGGCACCCTGCGCATCTACAGATCATGCAAGAGCATTTCCGCTCGTTAACGGTAACTATCGAATCGGATCATGTCATCGTCCATACCGAGAGTATTATCGCGCCTCCTGTATTTGATTTTGGTATGCGCTGTCACTATCAGTATCGCATCGATGCAGATGGGAAGATCACCGTGAGCCTCAGTGGTAATCGATACGGTGACTACCCACACGTTATTCCAGCGATTGGGCTGGATATCGGCATTGCTAAGCAGTTTGATCAAGTTGAATACTATGGTCGAGGTCCCGATGAGAACTATCAAGACAGTAAACAGAGCAATCTCATCGACCGTTATCAAACCACTGTCGCTCAAATGTTTGAGAACTACCCGTTCCCGCAAAACAATGGCAACCGTCAAGAGGTTCGCTGGACATCCTTAGTCAATCAACACGGTCAAGGTCTACTGGTTAAACCCAAGCAGTTGATCAACTTCAGTGCCTGGCACTTCACCAACCAAGATATTCATCAAGCTCAACATACCAATGAGTTAACACCGAGTGGTTTTATCACCCTCAATCTCGATCACCAAGTGATGGGGTTAGGGTCAAACTCTTGGGGATCAGAGGTGCTCGACTCCTACCGAGTTTACATGGACGCCTTTGATTACGCCTTCACGCTGATCCCTTGTCAACACAGCATTAATAATCTTCTTAAAGGAGAGCAACAGTGATCATATTAGACAATATCGAACAGTTTACTGCGCTCTATAAAGAGGGACGCAAATGGCAACGTTGTCTTGAGGCGATAGACAACATCAACAACATTCGTCCTGACGTGTATCACTCGATTGGGGACTCCTTAGTCTACAAACTAGAGAGTGGACAGACGCAACCCAGCGAAGTATTTGTGGGCTACCGACGCTATCTCGATGTGCACTACTACCTAGATGGCGAAGAGAATATTGAGGTGGCGGCCAAACAAAAACTCACCCTATCCACCCCTTATCAGGACGAGAGTGACCGCGAATTTTTTACCGGCAGTGGCGAACGATTGACCCTTGGTCATGGTCAAGTCGTTCTTTTTGAAAATCATGAAGCATATCGTTTTTATGGTCACTCATCACGAAACAAAGTGGTGTTAAAAGTCACCATTGAAGATGGCTATTTTTTGAATAAGTAACCTGTATTTAATTGCCCTATCCAACAAGCAGCCATCAATCCCATTGGTGGCTGTTCCCCCCTCAATCATGATTGCTTTAACCGTTTCACCTCATTTAATATCGCTTCGCTCGCGACCTCTCGCAACCAAAGGCTTCTTCCGTGCTGATCATTGCGTTTCTCCCACAGCATATCAATATCAAAATCAGGTACCTCTACGGGGGGGTTATCGCACGCCAGATCGTGAGAAAAGAGATCCAACTTAGCCATCAACTCCGGGACCACGCACAACAGCTTCCTCCCTCTAATTAGATGACGAAGTGTTAAGAAATTTCGAGAGGTAATGCTTACCGTGCGCTGTTTATCCAGTTCTGCCAGCTGGCTATCTACCCCACTGGTCAATTGACCATTCGGACTGGCTAATGCATGGGGAACAGAGAGGTAATCACTCATGGTTATAGGAAGGTTTATCCCCGTAGACTGGGGATCAAACAAACAGACATGTTGCTCGGTATAAAGGTGAGTGCGGGTAAAGTGACTGGTGGATTCAGCCACACTGCCAATCATAAAATCGAGTTGATAATCGAGAAATGCCTGCTGATAACTGCTCCTATCCACATTGTAAAAACAGATCTGACTGAAAGGCGCTTGCTGCAAAATGGCATCAAATAACGCAGGAGCAAATAGCAACTCAGCATAATCGGTCAAGCCAATTTTTAACTTCCCTTGATACTCATTCGGTTCAAAACCTGATGAGTGCAGCACTTGTTCTGAGATCTGATTGAGAATATGAGTGATCACTGGGGCCAGTTCTAACGCCTTTTTGCTGGGCATCATCACCTGACCTTGTCGCTCAAACAGAGGATCATCGAGTAGCCCTCTCAATCTGGATAAGCTGTGGCTCATGGCAGACTGACCGACAGAGAGTTTATCGGCAGCCTTTGAAACACTGCGCTGTGTCATCAAAGTATCAAAAACCACCAGTAAATTAAGATCCACAGCACGCCAATTAATATTATTCATAACTATAACCAAAACAATCAATTTGAATCATTATATGTTTTTTATTATCGTGTGTGCAGTAAGAATTTTCATCATTTTGTTATAAAAAGGTCACTCATATGCTCGATATTTTCATTAAATTTTTTATGCTTGGTTGGGT
This sequence comes from Aliivibrio kagoshimensis, assembly GCF_050337105.1. NCBI lineage: Bacteria > Pseudomonadati > Pseudomonadota > Gammaproteobacteria > Vibrionales > Vibrionaceae > Aliivibrio > Aliivibrio kagoshimensis. The sequence goes on along the minus strand of NZ_JAKJSQ010000048.1, from coordinate 8,696 downwards.
CAGTTTTGGTGGTCCTGCAGCGCATATCGGCTATTTTAGGCACGCTTTTGTTGAAAAGCACCAATGGCTCAGTGACAAGGAGTACGGCCAATTTGTAGCCCTAAGTCAGTTTTTACCCGGCCCAGGCTCTAGCCAAGTTGGTTTCTCTATCGGTTACCATCGCGGGGGTATTCTTGGTGCCATTGCCGCCTTTTTAGGTTTTACCCTACCCTCAGTAATTTTGATGTTAGTCATCGCTGCGCTCAGTACCCTGCTCACCGACAACACCTTTTTTCAAGGTGCTGTACATGGTCTAAAAATATTGGCGGTCATCGTGGTGACCGATGCAGCGTGGGGAATGTTCAATAACTTTTGCAAACAGAAAGTTGGCGTCGCCTTAGCCGTTTTCACCGCCATGGTGCTGTTAGTTGCTCCCTCAATACTCACTCAAATCTTGGTGTTGCTGTTTGCCGCCATCGTTGGACGTTTTCAGATGTCGGATACCCCTCCGACAAGCCCCGTCGAACAAGGTAAATTTCAGCTAAACTGGATCTCATTAGTTATCTTTGTTGGGCTGTTAATCGGCTTGCCAACATTGGCTCACTATTCTGACCAGATAGCGCTGTTTTCTAATTTCTACCAAGCGGGTAGCCTAGTGTTTGGTGGCGGTCATGTGGTTCTGCCGCTACTAGAAAATTTAGTCGGTGATCAACTGTCACAAGATGCCTTTTTAACCGGATATGCCACCGCTCAAGCCGTACCGGGTCCGATGTTTACCTTCGCCACTTTCCTCGGTTATGAACTGCTGCCTAACACCCCAATATGGGGCGCACTCATCGCCACCCTTGCGGTCTTTTTACCGGGGTTCTTGCTGGTGTTAGTAGTATTAAAAAACTGGCAACAGCTCGCTGCTATCCCAGCCCTTTCAGGGGCGATGAATGGGGTAAACGCTGCGGTTGTAGGGCTGTTATTATCTGCGCTTTATCAACCAGTCTTTCAAAGTGCAGTCGGTAACGGTATTGATATGGCCTTGGTTATACTCGGTGTTTATCTGCTGAAAAGCATCAAATTGCCGATTGTTGCCATGGTGGGATTCTACCTTGCTGTTGGTATGCTTTTACCGCTACTCAGCTAAATCGATATCCCTAAACTCAACACTCAATAATCCCCACTGTAGCGAGAGAGTGAGCTGGTCAAGGTGACTGACTCACTCTGCTGCCAACGGTTATCCCATGAGGCAATAATCGTCACGCTTTTTAAACGCACGATATCCTCCACTGTTTGCAGGTTGTCCACACGCCATGTGAGCGCAATGCCATTCACCATCACGGCACTACTTTGTGTCACTATCTGCTCAAAGGTCAGTGGACTGCCTAGTGCCGAGTGAGCTCGAAAACGCTCCATTTGGGCATTGGCCGCATAGAGTGCATCAATACTTCTCAGCGCATTTTCAGCCTCTCTCTCCATGGTAACTTGCACCTTCACCAAGCCAGTAAACGCCACCATAAATAGTGTGCTGGCGATAACGACCTCAAGCAGACTAAACCCTCGGTTAATAGTCACGCCAAGATCCAATTTGCCAACGAGTCTCTCGAATTTTTTTCAGTGCACCATCTAGCAACCCACCGCTAAACGCCCCGTTAATGTCTGCCGAAAATAATGCGGTAAGATGCGGAGCGTCCAATACGTATCCTCCTTTGGCATAAAAGCCGCCGCTTTGATAATAACTCAGCTGGGATAGGGTCATCCCCAAAGGAACAGGGGTCAACTGATGCGACTCTGTTGAGCTCCATAACAACTCACTCGGTACAAAGGTACTCCCCTCAGTCACGATCTGATAGATAAGAGCGGAAAGCCCCTGCTCACCGTTGGTCGCGAAAATACCATCATGTACCACCAGCAACACCCCTTGCACATTCGAGTTAGCGGTAATTGCCGCCTCAATCTCTGTCACATCCAGTGCACTCTGTTTCAACTCGCAGCTCCCATATAACCAGATCAAATCGTGACCGTCCTCAATGGCTGCGACTATCTTAGCGCCGCAGTTCTCAATCATCGCTGATGGAGGGAGCGCGCTATCCACATCCGGTAGTCCCTGTGGAATCTGATAAAACTTCCCACCATACATCAGGCTTTTCCAATCTGATCTTGGGACATCAAAGCGCTGCATAAACAGATCATCAACGCCATCATTCGACACATCGGCTAATAATACGTTTTGCGTCAAATGCGTCGCCGCACAAGTTTGTGCATTGGGAAAATCGTCATAAGGTGGCCTCATAGCATCCAAGTTAGCGTTAGTCAGTTGGCCATTTAATGATAAGTTGGCCTGATAACTCACTAATTTACACAGCCAGTCCCCCCCTGCGTTTTGCTCACGCGCATCGGGCGTGAATGAAAGATTGCCATTAACTAACAAATTGGAGCGAGCTTGAATCACCCCCGCAGACCGATCGTTGAATAACCTCAATCGTTTACTGATCGTCCTACCGCTGTTCATCGTGACGCTAAGGGTGTGCGGGTAAGCAGGTAACAATTGCAACTCCTCACTCTCAATCCCCAAATTGAGACACTGTTGCTGAAGATCTTCCGGAGCTCTGCCCTGAGCTGAAATAATGGAAAATGCGCACTCAAGCGCCGACTCAGCCAACCAAAACTGCTGCAGAGTTTCTACCTCATTTTGAACACGTTTAATCTGAAAAAAGAGACGTTGATAACTGGATAGGGTGAGCACCAGAATCAATAGCAGCAATAGACAAGTGATCAATAAACTGGCTGCGCCTTGCATTCGAGCTTTCATTAATAGGAGTTCCTAATCGTTAACTGATTGCGTACGGTTTTACGCCATTGAGGCGCAGCCGTTAACTCCCCTGTTATGCTTATTTCAAGAGTAAGAAAACGGCCCCTTTTCCGCTCGAATTCAGTTTGGCGAAAGTAAAAATCTCTAATTTTAATTACGCTTTGATCCACTAAGGAACGTACAGCGCCAGCATCACACACCCATTCAGCGTCCATGGTGGGCAGATCCCCCTCAGAGAACGCTACTGGCTTGTAACAGTACTGCAGGATATCCACGCTTGGTTTATAGCGAAACGTTGTCACTTGCCATTGCTGAAGGCTCTGCTGATATAGGAAAGAGAGTGAAGGCGTACTGGAAGAGGGCGCAGCGGCAATCACTTGTTCACTGCCTGCAAGGCGATACGGCAAAGCGCTACTTGAGTACCCCGCCCGTAATAACTCTGCACTGAGCAGTTGCATAGCATCGTTTAACCCCTGGGTTAATCGCAGTTGTTGCTGCTGTTTTATTAACAATCGAGTACCCGCGACATGCAGAGAAACCACGCTCATTACGGTTATCAACGTAATGGCAGCAGAGACCAACACTTCAAGCAGAGTCATTCCCTGTTGTAATGGATGCCTCCCCTTAACAGCGACGATAGCCAAGATAACTCCCTAGATAACTGCAACTTCGAATTCGCCCCGTTCCCAAATTCATCATCACTTTTATCTTCTGTTCGTTGTTATGTCGTACCCAATAACTGCCAGAACGGTTGGTAGAGCCTCGCAAAGGCTCAATAGAAAATTGCTTAAAATTCATATGGCCAATTTTCAGTGGTATACCGCTAAACTTCTTTCCATCAAGCAACATAAGGGCGTGCTCTTGTGCGCTGGCAATATCAACCACTGAAGCTAGGTTCTGCGGCTCTACCAGGACAATCATCCAATCCCCTTCCTGCCGATATTGATTATGCCTCTCATCGTTACGAACATAGAGAACGGACAGCACCTCATGACGTGCTATCGCTTCCGATTTCGCAGCCACTAAAAACCACTCCAGCTCAGTGACTAAACCTCTGGTTCGATTGAGTTGTATCGTCTGAGTAAATAGCGGTATCGCTGCATTTGTTATCACCCCAACAATAAACAGCGCAACCAGTAACTCTATTAAGCTAAATCCGCGACTCATTTCTCACTTCCCTTTCGCTATCGAAATCATGGTGACCAAAAAGAGAGAAGTTAACCAGAGTGAAGTACAACAGAGCAAAGACCAAGCAGCGGAGTTTCTACCATGATTCATAAAAGCAGCTTCAAGAGTGACAACTATTATTACCGTGGCGTGACTCTGATCGAATTGTTGGTCACTCTGTTTGTAATTGCCCTGCTCGCCTCTGCCGTTTACCCGTCCTTGCAACAGCACGTTGTTAAAGGGCATAGGGTTCAAGCGATGAGTGATTTAATGGCGATTCAACTGCAGCTAGAGAGAAGCTACACCGGCAGTTATGATCTCACCCTTATAGAGGCGGGAAGTTGCTCCGTATGTGATTCTGATATTACTCGCTATACCATTAGCTACACCACAGGTTCGGGTATGGATCGCTATCGTATTGTCGCGACACCAACCTCACAGACAGTGCAAGAGAGTGATCGATGTGGCACATTATCCATCAATGCAGCAGGAGTTCGCTCTGCCTATAAAGATGCGGACTTCGTTGAGGGGTGCTGGTAAACAGAGGAGTTTTGAACAAAAAAAAAGCAAAGACGGTAAGGTCTTTGCTCTTCAATTGTTTCGACAGATAACCGTCTCGACTTAGCTGGTTAAGTCATCAAAGAAGTTTTTCACGCCTTTAAAGAAACCATCGGCTTTAGGTTTATGCTTTTCAGCATGTTTACCACCGCAACTCTCTTCAAACTCTTTAAGCAACTCTTTCTGACGTGAACTTAACTTCACTGGCGTTTCAACCACCAGTTTACAGATCAAGTCACCAACCCCGCCGCCACGTACCGACTTAACCCCTTTGCCACGCATGCGGAACATACGGCCAGTTTGTGTCTCAGCAGGTACTTTCAAGCTAACACGGCCATCAAGTGTAGGAACTTCAACTTCTCCACCTAAAGCAGCCATTGAGAAACTCACTGGCACTTCACAGTAAAGGTTATTACCATCACGATCGAAAATCTTATGATCACGAACATGTACTTGAACATACAAATCACCCGCTGGAGCACCAAACTCTCCGGCTTCGCCTTCACCAGAAAGACGAATACGATCGCCAGTATCTACACCTGAAGGGATCTTAACATTCAATGTCTTAGTCTTGTTCTTACGACCTTGACCATGACAACTTTCACACGGCTCTTTAATGATCTTACCGCGACCGTGACAGGTTGGACAGGCTTGTTGAACCGCGAAGAAACCTTGGCGCATCTGTACTTGGCCTTGACCATGACAAGTACCACACGTTTGTGCTGACGTGCCTTTCTTAGCACCTGAGCCATGACAGGTATCACAGCCAACAAGAGTAGGGACTTCGATCGACTTCTCACAACCACGAACCGCTTCTTCTAAGCTAAGCTCCATGTTGTAACGTAAATCAGAACCACGTTGTGCACGTTGCTGACCACCGCCGCCACGACGACCACCGCCAAAAATATCACCGAATACATCACCGAAGATATCGCCGAAGTCACCTTGACCGCCGCCGAAACCGCCACCGCCGCCACCTTGTTCAAAAGCGGCATGACCGTGTTGATCATAAGCAGCACGTTTTTGAGCATCCGTTAAGATCTCATACGCTTCTTTCACTTCTTTAAATTTTTCAGCAGACGTTTCATCACCCTGATTACGATCGGGGTGAAGCTTCATCGCTAGACGCTTATACGCCTTTTTAATATCACGTTCAGGAGTATCACGGCCAACACCGAGTACTTCGTAATAATCACGTTTAGACATAATGACAAACACCTAGTCTTTATATCAATCCAGATAATGGATCGAAAATTAATAATAGTTTCAAGCAATTATCTGGACTGCTTATCGATACTTTAAGATACAAGCACGGGCGCAAAGGTTTCCCTTAACGCCCGTACCAAAAGAAAATTAAGAACTTACGGTCTTATTTCTTCTCTTCGTCTTTAACTTCTTCGAACTCAGCATCAACAACGTCGTCATCTTGCTTTGGTTCTTCACCCGCTTCAGCACCTTGCTCTGCTTGAGCTTTTTGCTGTGCCATTTCCATCAGCTTTTGAGCTGCGGTAACTAGCGCTTGAACTTTCGCATCAATCGCTTCTTTATCTTCGCCTTTCTTCGCTTCTTCAAGCTCAGAAATTGCGGCTTCAATGGCTGTTTTCTCTTCAGCTGGAAGTGCGTCACCCGCTTCTTCAATCTGCTTTTGAGTGCCGTGAATCATTTGATCAGCTTGGTTACGAGCGGTTACTAGCTCTTCAAATTTAGCATCAGCATCTTTGTTTGCTTCAGCTTCTTGAACCATCTTCTCGATATCCGCATCGCTTAGGCCGCCAGAAGCTTGAATCGTAATCTTCTGCTCTTTACCTGTTGTTTTGTCTTTCGCTGATACGTGTAAGATACCATCTGCATCAAGGTCGAAAGTCACATCAATTTGAGCCATGCCACGTGGAGCAGCTTGGATGCCTTCAAGGTTGAATTGACCTAAAGACTTATTGAAAGAGGCTTGCTTACGCTCACCTTGAAGTACGTGGATCGTTACCGCACTTTGGTTATCTTCAGCAGTTGAGAATACTTGATTCGCTTTAGTTGGAATCGTTGTATTTTTCTCAACAAGTTTTGTCATTACGCCACCCATTGTCTCAATACCTAGAGACAGAGGCGTTACGTCAAGTAGAAGAACGTCAGTTACGTCACCAGCAAGTACACCACCTTGAACGGCTGCGCCCATTGCTACTGCTTCATCCGGGTTAACATCTTTACGTGGTGCTTTGCCGAAGAACGCTTCAACTTTAGCTTGAACTAGAGGCATACGCGTCTGTCCACCAACAACGATAACGTCAGTGATGTCACCAACAGAAAGGTCTGCATCAGCAAGAGCAACAGAGAGAGGCTTAAGAGAGCGCTCTACAAGATCTTCAACAAGAGACTCAAGCTTCGCACGAGTCACTTTAATGTTCATGTGCTTAGGACCAGTTGCATCTGCCGTGATATACGGAAGGTTTACATCAGTCTGCTGCGTAGAAGAGAGTTCGATTTTTGCTTTTTCTGCCGCTTCTTTTAGACGCTGCATTGCAAGAGGATCACTCTTAAGGTTGAAGCCTTGCTCTTTTTTGAACTCATCGACTAAGTAGTTGATCAAACGGTTATCGAAATCTTCACCACCAAGGTGCGTATCACCATTGGTTGCTAGTACTTCAAATGTTTTCTCGCCTTCAACTTCATCGATTTCGATGATAGAGATATCGAAAGTACCACCACCAAGATCATAAACTGCGATAGTGCGATCGCCGCCAGACTTATCAAGGCCGTATGCTAGAGCAGCAGCTGTTGGTTCGTTGATGATACGTTTAACTTCAAGTCCAGCAATACGGCCAGCATCTTTAGTCGCTTGACGCTGTGCATCGTTGAAATAGGCAGGAACGGTAATAACAGCAGCAGTAACCTCTTCCCCGAGGAAGTCTTCTGCTGTTTTTTTCATTTTTTTCAGTATTTCAGCTGAGATTTGCGGAGCGGCCATCTTTTGGCCCTGTGCTTCAACCCAAGCATCACCGTTGTCTGCTTTAACAATTTTGTAAGGCATGATTTCGATGTCACGTTGAACTTCTTCGTCCTCAAAACGACGACCGATCAAACGTTTGATTGCAAATACTGTGTTTTCTGGGTTAGTTACTGCCTGACGTTTTGCAGGTTGGCCTACCAGTGTTTCACCATCTGTATACGCGATTACTGATGCAGTTGTGCGTTCGCCTTCTGCATTCTCTAATACGCGTGGAGCATCGCCATCTAAAACAGCAACACAAGAGTTAGTAGTACCTAAATCAATACCAATGATTTTACCCATCAGACTTTCTCCAAAAATTTCATATAATTCATATAACACCTCAACTAAGAGGCTGACGTGAGGATTTTCACCCCAAAACTAAAAGTTTTTCTGTATGAAGAGTAAATAAGGGCAAGAAATGGCTTTTCAAGGGCAAAGGTCAAAAAAAAGAGATTTCTTTTGCCTTTTATTGCCCTTTTTAAAAAAAACGCAGCTTTTGGCTAATGGTGACAGCGACGATAGGCGGTTGGGCTGAGTGACATGTGTTTTTTAAATACCCTTGAAAAATAAGAGACATCTTTAAAACCACACTGGTAAGCCACTGAGATAATTTTCACTTGTCGATCCTTTAATAGAAGATGACACGCCAGTTTCACCCTCTCATTCATGATGTAACTCCAGCAGCTCTCCCCCATCAAACGGCGAAACAGTCGAGAAAAATAGGTGACCGAATAGTGGCAGTAGCTGGCTAACTCCTCCTCTTTGATTGTTTTTGACATGTTATGTGCGATGTAATCTAACGCGGGACGAATTGCATTCAATGACGAAGTAAGGTGCACAATTTTATTATCATTGGCAGCAACACTCTGAGTGCTGATATCAACCTCAGACACTAAATAGTCAGGTAGTGGCTGATTCTCTTCCAGTTGATTTAACCACTCTATTGGCTCATCACCTTCAGAATAAATAACATGATGACCTTTCAAAGCGCTATTAATATAGTCGTCATTTTCAGTACTAATAGCCGCATCACTATTAACAGATATAATAATAAACTTCTTATTCAACCGTTCACATAAGCGAATGGCATTTATAACAAGGTGGCTGTTATCTTTTCTGTCAAAGCCAATCGCAATATAACAGAAGAGACAGTGTTCAAGGTACCTAGGATCTCCTTTACAATTAACAAAATTAAATTCCTCCTTAACT
>NZ_JAKJSQ010000047.1:0-34016 GCF_050337105.1 Aliivibrio kagoshimensis | reverse complement strand
ATTAATAAATATGCTCGAACATCCGTGTCAAAGAGCATCATAAAATTAATTTACCGTATATCGACCCATTAATCAATTGCATTCAGTACGCCATACCTATAAAATGAAATTTAACAATAATTCAATGCCTTAACTTAGAGCTAAATCAATGACAAAATATATTACTTTTATCGCAACAGTCGCCTTATCTTTTCAATCAGCAGCATTTGGTCTTCCAAAAGTAGAAGTTCCTTCTATAAGCACTGATGCACAGAATATGGTTGCAGCATTAAAAATTATTCAAGATGGTGGGATTGAGTGTTCGAAGATCACAGACTTTAAAGTAGCAACGAACGTAAAAGGCTATCAAGTTCAGTGTGACGCAACCAATAATTACACAATACTGGATACTGACAATGGTTTAGTACTTCAGGTTAAGTAGTATTGTTATGAAAGGCCCTCAATCGTTGAGGGCCTTTTTCCAAACAGCAAAGGCTTAGATGATTTGATTAAATCAGATATGTAATCAAGCATTTTAAAAAGTTGATGAGTAACACTTTAAATGCCAAATACTTTTATGAACATTTTCGTTAATGCTCATGCAGTCGAAGCTACTCCCAATAAATAAGTTAACTCAAAGCACTTTTATCTAAAATCCCCTTCTCAATTAACTGCTCAAAAATCTGCGAACACTTGTCTCTAAAGGCATCTCTTAACAAACGCACTGCAGGTGTGATCGACTGTTTACTCGGACACACTAACCACAGCTCCGTAGGGCGTGGCGCATATTCTGGTAGTACGTTAACCAGTTTGCCAGAAAGCAGATCCGCTGACATATCCAAACACGACTTTGCAGCAAACCCATGCCCAGCTACGCACCAGCGCCTAACCACATCCGCATCATTGGCAATACGATTACTGTTCATTTTTATTTTGAACTCTTCACCATCTTTAGAGAAAGTCCACTGATCATAAACCACCTCATACATTTGATAAAAAAGGCCATTATGTTCAGTTAACTGCTCAGGATGCGTAGGAACTCCGTGCTTTTCTAGATAGGAAGGCGCAGCACATAACACACCAGGAATATCGCAGATTTTAAAGCCATACAGGTTTGCATCCGTCGGTGAACCATAACGCAGTGCCATGTCCACAGAATCACGATAAAAGTTAACATTGCTGTCACTCACGCTCATGCGCAAACTCACTTTTGGATGCTGCGCCATAAATTCATCAATCCAAGTGATCGCCATATTACGACCAAGATCAGACGATACTGCAATACGGATTTCGCCATCAACAATGTCTAACTCATCTTTCATGCTCTGCTTTGCCGCACTCAACATCTTTAACGCTTGTTCACATTGTGGCAAATAGCGTTCACCCGCCGATGATAACCGTAAACGCCGAGTACTGCGCACAAACAGCTCAATACCCAATGAAGCTTCGACACGTTTAACAGCTGCACTCGCCGTGGCCGTACGCATATCTAAACTTTCAGCTGCCGCAGTAATACTACGAAACTCCGCCACTTTTAAGATAACTTGCAGGTCTTCTACTAACATAATTCTCAAAAATCATTTGATAATGTTTCAAATACTACCCTCTTTCGGAGAAGTAAACCAATCGTTATTATGCCAACCAGACAAACAGTGACAGGACACTCCCTATGAGTACGTTGACCATTGTGGCTAGCATCGTTGCAAAGCCAGATAGCATTGAATTAGTAAAATCCGAGCTACTTAAACTGATTGATTTAACCCGCGCCGAACCAGGTTGCCTGCAATATGATTTGCACCAAGATAATAACAACCCTGCGCACTTTGTTTTTTACGAAAACTGGCTGTCACATGAACGGTTACAGGCTCATTTAGCGAGCCAACATATTGCTAACTACTCAGCAGCGACTCAAGGTTCAGTCGAATCATTTGTGTTGAATGAAATGACCCAAATAGCTTAATAGGAACGACCATGACTCACCCAATATTGACCGATTTACAAACACGCTATACCACAAAAAAATACGATTCAAACCGACGCGTTTCCCAGCAAAATCTGAACGTGATCACTGAAGCGATGCGTTTGTCAGCCTCATCCATCAACTCCCAGCCTTGGAAGTTCATTGTGATTGAAAGTGATGAGGCAAAACAGCGCATGCATAATACCTTTGCCAATAAATTTCAATTTAACCAACCGCACGCAAAAACGGCATCACATATCATTTTATTTGCTCATAACCCGCACTATAAGCGAGAAAACTATGAACAAGTGATCAACCAAGATATTGTCAATCAACGCACCACTGAAGCTCAACGCGAACAAGCGTTTGGGGCCTACGCCTTTGTTGATTTAAATACTGACAGCGAAGGAAATAATGCGGCGTGGACAAAAGCTCAAACTTACATTGCCTTAGGGAATACCCTGCATACACTCGCTCGTCTTGGTATTGATTCAACAACGATGGAAGGCGTCGACAGTGAGATGATCAGTGACGAGTTTGCCACTGAATTGGATGGTTATGTGTGTGATGTAGCACTAGCGATTGGTTATCACGACAAAGAGCAAGACTACAATCAACCGCTGCCAAAATCTCGATTGAGTGCTGAGCAGGTGATACAAGTACTATAACTCTGAGGATAATATCGCAATCAGGGTAAGAATAAGGTAAATTGTGGCGCATTATTATTAAAGAGAAACGGCAATGAACCCAATTATTCAAACCCTGAAAGATCATAATGTGACCGATGAAAAAGTCGCTGAAGTATTCCAAGCATTAACGCAAAACCCGTTGGCAGCAATGGCGATCATTCAAGGTTTAGGCATTCCCCAAGAGAAGCTTCAACCTATGATGATGATGGTAATGAGTAACCCCGATTTGATCAAACAAGCGGTTGAAGAGCTAGGGTTAGATTTCTCTAAAGTTGAAGCGGCAAAAGCAAAACTGCAAGAGAATCAGTAATCATCTGGCCAGATAGTAATACAACAAAGCCTCATGCATGTGAGGTTTTTTTTCACTCACTCTACGACACAATTAAAACGTGAATACCACCCCTGTTGAGAAAGTGACAGAGAGCGAATTAGATAAAAAAGTATTACTGTTATCAATATAGTTAAAATCAGCCCCTGCTCTAAATCCAATATTTTCGGTAACACCGACTACCCAAGCCGCAGAAGCACTCGCTCCTGTACCGCTTTTATGCCGGATATTACTCCCCATAAACTCTTTCTTACTTCCTTCATATTCTACCCATCCCCCCTCTAATTGCAGAGACATTCTTGGTGTATTGACGAGTTGGTATTGAGCCCCTAATCGATAGGTCTTTAAGCGATCTTTGTCGAAATATAAAAACTCAGCAGAGGTATGACTGTATGAGAGATAAATCGCATCAAAACCTAAAGTATCCGCGACACCTAACTGTAAGCCACCTCCAGAAATACCCGCGCCCACATAAGGACCAAATTTCATTTCAGGGGATATATGTAGTGTATTCGCAATGGAAGGTGTAGATGAGAACAGTAGTAGTGCAATCGCTGTTTTTTTCATCATAGTATACTCATTATTAAAACGTTAACCCCTCCCTGGATATTATCAATAAGGTGAATATAATTGAGGAGTTTCCCTTCGGCTAAGCGGCAATACTTATTGCGCTTATAAGTGATGCTTATAAAAACCCATGGTTGACTCATTCCTTTTACTCATACCCCTAGATTTTTATTCGTTTGAAAAATGAACAGCTTCACTGAATGATGAGCTTAATTACTCTCATTCATAGTAAAGAAGATGCATCATGACTCACGTATTTCATCGACACTGCCACTCTGCACTCCCAACTGTCGCCAGTGGTGATGGTATCTACCTTACCGATACCAATGGTAAGCACTATCTCGATGGTTGTGGGGGGGCGGCAGTCTCTAACCTGGGGCATAATCACCCTGCAGTTAAAGACGCGATCATTAAACAGCTTAATGATATTCCTTATGCTCACACTGGCTTTTTTACCAACAACAGCGCAGAACAGTTAGCCAAGCGCTTGACCGATCTCGCGCCAGCTTCGTTAAACCATGCCTACTTTGTGAGTGGTGGCTCAGAGGCAGTTGAGTCTGCATTAAAAATGGCAAGACAATATTTTGTTGAGCTCGGTCAGGGACATAAAGACCAGTTCATTGCTCGTCGTCAGAGTTATCACGGCAATACCTTAGGCGCACTGTCAGTGGGTGGAAACGAATGGCGTAGGCAACCATTTGAACCCCTTTTATCTCGCGCCCATCATATTTCACCTTGTTATGCTTATCGTGACCAACGTGAGACAGAGTCAGAGCAGCAGTATAGCCTGCGAGTTGCCAATGAACTTGAAGATAAGATTTTAGAGCTTGGTGCCAATAATGTCATGGCCTTCATTGCAGAGCCTATCGTAGGGGCAACCACAGGCGCAGTGCCTCCTACTGCGGGTTACTTCAAACGTATTCGTGAGATTTGCGACCAATATGATGTGTTATTAATCCTCGATGAAGTGATGTGTGGTCTTGGCAGATGCGGTTCGTTTTTCGCCTTTGAGCAAGAAGGTATTGTTCCTGATATCGTCACCGTCGCCAAAGGGTTAGCAGCAGGATATCAACCGATCGGTGCCGCAATCGCCAATGACAGAACCTATAATGCCATCGCCAATGGCAGCGGTTTCTTTCAACATGGTCACACCTTTATGGCTCACCCCGTTGCGTGCGCTGCAGCACTGGCTACTATCGATACTATCATTGAAGAGCGGTTACTTGAGCAAGTGACCCAACGAGGCAAACAGCTACACGAAAAACTAACGGCTGCGCTGATGCCCCTTCCTTACATTGGTGACATTCGCGGTAGAGGTCTGTTTATCGGCATTGAATTAGTGCAAGATAAAACCAGCAAAGCCCCCCTTCCAAGCCAGATACAAGCGAACAAATTCATTCGTAGTATAGCGATGGAGCACGGGCTAATGTGCTACCCAATGGGCGGCACAATAAATGGTAAAGAGGGGCATCACATTCTACTTGCTCCCCCCTTTATTATCACTGAACCGCAACTTGATGAGCTGGTTAGTAAGCTGAAATCCGCAATCGTAGAAGCCTCTTCACAATGGACTTAACAATGAACAGTGATAGTAAGAAACAGCAAACCGCCATTATCGTTGCACCCAATGGAGCGCGAAAAAGTTACGATGACCACCCTGCACTACCTATCACCAATCAAGAGATCATTGCCGAGGTGATCGCTTGTCGTGACGCAGGTGCCGCTATGGTGCACTTACACGCTCGTAATAAACAGGGGCAACACTCCCTAGAGATTGATGACAACATCACTTTATACCAATCACTCAAAGAGCAGGTTGGCGATAGCATTGTCATTCAGTTGACCACTGAGGCCGTTGGCATCTATCAGCCAGAGCAACAGATGGCGTTAATCAAAGAGGCTCAGCCAGAAGCCGCTTCCTTTGCGCTCAGTGAATTGATTCCCAATGAACAGAGCGTAAATATTGCCACCGAGTTTTTTCATTGGGTGGCAGAGAAGCAGATTATTGCTCAATACATTCTTTACAGTTTCGATGATTTGCAGCGCTACTTTTCGCTGTTACAACAGGGGGTATTACCCGACAACAACCATCACATCTTGTTGGTACTCGGGCGCTACAGTAAAGATCAAGTCTCAACACCACAGGATCTCGCCCCATTCTTGCAGCCTCACCTGTTGCAAAATCCGCACCGATGGGCTGTTTGCGCATTTGGGCAACATGAACACCGCTGCTTAACCTCTGCCATGCTAATGGGGGGAGATGTACGAGTAGGTTTTGAGAACAATCACCTAAACCTGCATGGCACAATGGCAAAAAACAATGCCGCGCAAGTTACGCAGCTTATCAGCACCGCCAAAGAGCTCAATATCGGCATTACGAATGCTCGCGATTTTAGAGAGAGTCTAACCAGCTAGATCAGTAAATTGTGCGGTTAGCCACCGATTGAATTCATACACTTTTCTTGAGTTCAGTTTGTAACTTGGAATGATCACGTAATAACCATAATTACTGATCAAATCACTGTTCATCGGGTTAACTAACCGCTGTTGATCGATTAATGGGTCAACCATAAAATCCGGTAACAGTGCCAAACCATATTGGTGGTTTACCGCTTCTAGCGACATATAAAAATGTTCAAACCCTACCCCGTAATACTCCATCGGATTAGCGAGTTGCTGATTACTCTTAAACTGCTCCCACAGGTGAGGACGTGTTACTTGGGATAGAAAAAGGTGATGTTTAAAGTCGTCTATCTGCTTGATGGGTTTGCGTGATATCAACGAGGGTGAGCCCACTAATTTTAACCTCTCCTGACACAAGAGCTTCGCATTTTCATAGTGTTTTGCCAGAGGTAAGCAACTAATAATAATGTCATTTTCTCCCGGCGTCGCCCGAACGGTGCCAGTATGCGTTTTAATGCTGACTCGAATGTTTGGGTGGATTTGAGTAAAACTCTCCAACCTTTTTATCAACCATAAACTGGCAAATGAGGGAGTCACATTGACATTTAATACCTCTTCCACATGATCAAGTTGACGCAAACTGGCGGTGGCATTTTGCACGCTCTCTAATGCCTCTGATATTTTGGGTAGATAACTTTGACCCGTTGTCGTCAGTTGAATGCCATTAATCTGCCTTTCAAATAGGGGCTGACCAAGTTGCTGCTCTAACTGGCTAATCTGTTTACTGACCGCGCCTTGGGTGACACATAGCTCTTCTGCCGCTTTTGAAAAGCTTAAATTATTAGCGACCGCAATAAAGGTTCTTAACGCTTTGATCGACGGAAGTTCACTCCCTTTGAGCATATTTTCACCTCATTCCATTCAGTAATACCTAACACTTTATGCCGATAAAATTAGATATACAACACTATTTCAATTATTGATTTACTTAGAAGTGTTGCAACGCTTAGTGCCTGATAATAAATGTGATAATCTGACCGCCACCTCAATCAGGAATGACGATGAAAATGAAAATATCCAGCAATTTTGAAAGCGGTAATATCCATGTGGTCACTGCTGCTAGCCCTGACGATATTCAACTGACTATTCCAGCTGATAATCAAACTGACATCTCCCAATGGTTCCATTTTCGTTTAGAGAGTGAACCTCATCTACAGCACAACTTCAAACTTCTCGGACTGGCAAAATCTGCTTATCCTGAAGGTTGGGATGGGTACGATGTCGTTGCCTCTTATGATCGCCAAGAGTGGTTCCGAATTCCGGCCGATTTTGATGGTGACACCTTAAGCTTTACCGTTCAGCCAGAATTTCGCTCTATGTATTTCGCCTATTTCGCGCCATACACTTACGATCGCCACCAAGATCTACTGCATACTGCTCAAACTCACTACCAGTGTGAATTAGAAACACTTGGTACGACGTTAGATGGTAATGACATCAGTATATTAACCATCGGTGAGCCTGCAGAAGGCAAAAAGAACATCTGGATAATTGGACGCCAACACCCTGGTGAAACCATGGCAGAGTGGTTTATTGAAGGTATGCTGCAGCGCCTTCTTGACGATACTGATACGGTAGGCCGTGCACTATTAGACAGTGTGGTTATGCATGTGGTTCCGAACATGAACCCAGATGGCAGCATCCGTGGTCACCTGCGTACTAATGGTATTGGGGTTAACTTAAACAGAGAATGGTTAACGCCATCTATGGAAAAAAGCCCAGAGGTCTTCTTAGTTCGAGAACGCATGATGCAAACAGGCATGGATATGCTACTCGATATACATGGCGACGAAGCGATCCCTTACAACTTTGTCGCTGGAGGTGAAGGTAATGTCTCTTACAATGAACGTATTGAGTCCCTAGAGAACCGATTCAAGCAGGCATTATTAACCATTACCCCTGAGTTTCAAGATGAACATGGCTACGATAAAGATGAGCCAGGCAAAGCGACTCCTACAGTAGGCGCAAACTGGGCAGGAGAATACTTCGACTGCTTAGCCTATACCGTTGAAATGCCGTTCAAAGATCATATTAGTCACGCGGATGAGCTGTATGGTTGGTCACCTGAGCGCAGTGTGACTTTTGGCCACGATGTATTAGCGGCAGTGTGGGCAGTTAAAGACGAAATTTAACCGTTACCTTGTTCGAAACAAACGCTGATGATCTTAATCATCAGCGTTTTTTATTTTCCGTCTGTTTACAGCTTAAATGCTTTTACATGTGAGCTGAGCTGTTGTGCCATTTCAGACAAGTTTTGGCTCGCTTGGAAGGTGTGCTGAGCGCCCATCTCCGTCTCATCCGCAACATCTGAAATAGTTTGTACATTACTGCTTATTTCATTAATGGCACTACTCTGCTGCTCGACCGAATCATTAATAATTTGTCCAACATTGGTCAATTCATTAATGGCAACTTGAATACCTTGCAGTGCTTGACCACAGGCATTCGCTTGTTCTATTCCCTTCTCGGTCTCTTTTTCACAGTCACCCATGACGTCTACCGCTTCTGTCACACCAAGCTGCAACTCATTAATGATCTGCTGAATACTGCCAGTAGACTCTTGGGTACGCTGAGCTAAGGTTCTCACTTCATCAGCAACCACAGCAAATCCACGGCCTTGCTCACCAGCACGTGCCGCTTCAATGGCTGCATTCAGTGCTAGAAGGTTAGTTTGTTCTGCAATTTGCTTAATGACTTCTAAAATGTCACCAATTTGCGTTGACGATACTTGTAGCTTTTCAACCACATTTACCGCCGATTTTACATGGACACCAACTCGGCCTATTACCTCAATATTCTCATCCACATTGCTGGAACCTTTTAACGCTTCTTGACGTACATGTTCGGTGGTTTCAAGAACCGTGTTCACCTGCAAATTCACATCCTCAGCAGAGGCAGAAAGTTGAGTCACACTTGCCGCTACACTAGTGGTCTCCTCTTTTTGTTGCCCCATGCCTGCTTGAATCTGGTTGGTCACCGTTGCTAGCTCTTCCGCTTGTGAGGCTAGCGTATCGGTATTATGGTTAATACTGCTGATCACTTCTCGGATATCTTGATTCATGTCGTTAAAGGCTCGCGACATTGAACTTAACTCATCTTTGCCTTTGACATTCATATTGATGGTGAGATCTTTTTCCATCGCAATCTTATTCATGGTCGAGGTTAATTTGCCTAGTGGCTTAATTATATTATTGGCAATGATCGAAGAGAGAGTAACCAGTAATAAAATATAAAAAGCAGTCCAAAGTAAAATCGACTGTAGCATCTCTTCAAATGCTAATTCGATATCAGCAAAATAGACTCCGGTTCCGACTACCCAATTCCAATGTGCGGTTTTTTTAACGTAAGAGACTTTGCTTTCTGGCTCAGTAGAGCCTGGCTTAGGCCAAAAGTAATCAACAAAGCCCGACCCTTGATTACGAGCAACCTTAACAAACTTAGTAAAAGCGTCTGAGATGGTAGCCGTTGAGCTTTTTACCATGCTCTGGCCGTTTAAATTCGATTTAATTGGGTGCATCAACATAATGCCATTAAGGTCATTGATCCACAGGTAGCCATTATCACCAAAGCGCATCGCGTTAACCTGCTCCATCGCAATAGTTTTCGCGTCATGCTCAGACAGTTCAGAATTGGATGCAGTTCGGGCATTAGCCTCAATGATACTCACTGCAGACTCGACTAAACTCTTCGCCATCGCTTTTCGTTCAGCCATCATGTTCTCTTTGAGATCAACCGCTGACATGATCTGAGTAGACAAAATAATCAAACTGGCCAGTATGATTGTTAATCTTAGTTTTGAAGAGACCTTGAGCCTATTGAGTAAATTGTTAAACACATTCATCCTTAAACCTAACCTTATAAATATTATTTTTTATATAAACTCACACGTGTATTTAAATACAGCAATGTATTCATTTTATTTTAATTATGTAGTAAATAAAAATGTTATCCCATATCAATATTTATTTTATAATACTCAAACAATCATTCCAATATGTGCATTAAAACCATTAGTTCTATTGCTGTTGATATTGTTAATTAACTTTAAAAACAAAAACAACTAGAATATTTCATTTTTATTACATATGAATACCATTTCACAAATTGTACTGATAATAATAACAAAATAAACCATGCGTTTTGTAAGTGCTTATAGAGGGCGAGGTTAATTATTAACTATACCTTTGATAGTATTAATTATATTGATTGCTTCAATCATTTATTAATATAACGGATTATTTATAAGTAAATATTAACTGTCTATTTTATGATCAATCCTTTTAGCGTTACCAAAAAAAATGCGCCTAAACAGGCGCATTTTAATATTCAAGAGGTTTCATTATAAGAAATGAATGGTCGCACTCAATGCAATAAAGTCAATATTCTGATCATCGACTGAAAAATTGTTATAGCCAACACCCAATGTCAGCATAGGAATTAATGAGTATTCAACACCGACGCCGTAATAAGCATCAAAGTCATCGTCGCTAGTTTTGCTAAAACCTTTATAGTCCGCAGCCCAACGGTGAACACCCGCTTTACCATATACATGAAATGGACCGAAATCGATACTTGGTTTCAGTGCCGCGTATACTGATGTCACATCCACTTCTTGTGCACCAACAGTGTATGAGCCTAGATTCCAAAACCCACCTTCTACACCGATGAACGGAAGAATACCCGTGCCGATGTGGGCACCATAAACCGTTGAGTCTTCTTTTTTGGTGGTAAAGTCATATTCTGCAGAACCGACTTGAACACCGCCATAAATCAAAGAATCGGCAGCAGCCGTTGTTGCTACACTCATCAGTGCCAACGCCAAAAGTGTTTTTTTCATCGCTCTTTCCTTCTTAATCGTAAGAGATTCGGTGGTGCCTGTATAGGCACTCACTCGTTAAGACTATTAATGCAAAATTTATGCCGGCAGTTATACAGTAAACGGCTAAAAATCGGAAATAATATTTTTAATGCGTTTATCCGATATCGGATACGGGGTTCCTAGCTGCTGAGCAAAGAAACTGACTCTCAACTCTTCAAGCATCCATCTGATTTCTTTTATCTTTTCTGGTACTGGTTGTCCTTTTGGAATTTTATTAAGCAGCTCTTTGTACTCTTTCACTACCGACTCTACCTTTAACAGCTGAACCCTGTCTTTATTAGGATCGAGTGGCAATTTCTCCATTCGGCGCTCAATTGCCTTCATATAGCGGTGAATGTCGGCAAGTCTTGACCATCCGCACTCAGTGGCAAACCCTTTGAATATCAAACTGTCGATCTGGGCTTTAATGTCTGACAAGGCAAATGCCATGCTCAAATCCACTCGACCTTTCAACTTCTTATTAATGGTGAAAGCGGTAGTTAAAATCGCTTCAACCTGTTTAGCCACTTCAACGACAGTATCACCTAACTCAGCGCGAACGTGCTCTTTGAGCGCTTCAAATTTTTCAGGTTCACGCACCATTCCCCCTCTCTCTTCAACCAACTTGTCGATACCACATCCGATACAATCATCAATCAGATCCAACACTCGACCGTAAGGATTAAAATAGAGACCCAATTTTGATTTATTAGGTAGGTTAGAATGCAGATATTTTATCGGTGAAGGCACGTTGAGTAAAATTAACCTTCTCTGCCCTGAACGCATCGCCGTTATTTGCTCTTCCGGCGTTTCAAACAGCTTAATTTCAACACTGTCTTTATTATCAACCAGTGCCGGATACGCTTTGACTTCAAAGCCTCCACGTTTCTGTTTGTATAACTCAGGCAATTCACCAAAGCTCCAGGTTTTTAACCCTTTCTGCTCAATGTCATCATCAGCAACTTGAGAAAGTGTCTGCTGCACCTTCTCTTTGAGCCCCTCTTTGAGATCATATAAGTTTTTGCTCTCTTGGAGTTTGCGGTTACGATGATCAACCACTCGATAGGTGACTTTAAGGTGATCAGGGACCTGTTCTAATTTCCAATCTTCTCTTAACACTTCAAAGCCAGTCATTCTACGCAGCTCTTTTTCCAACGCATCAAGCAGTGGCATCTCTAATGGTGTACAGCGTGCTAAAAATGCATCGGCATAGTTTGGTGCCGGCACAAAGTTTCGCCTTACCGGTTTTGGCAACGCTTTTATCAAGCTGATGATTAACTCTTGTCTCAGGCCAGGGATCTGCCAATCAAACCCATTTGTCTCCACTTGGTTCAAGATAGGCAGAGGAATATGAACAGTTACGCCGTCACTATCCTGACCCGGCTCAAACTGATAGCTCAATTTAAGCTTCAAGCCATCTTGGTGCCAAAAATTAGGGTAATCAAGATCAGTAATATGGCTAGCATCACCACGAAACAGCATCTCTTTTTCAAAGCTAAGTTGATCAGGGTTGCTAGCACCGGCTTTTTTCCACCAACTGTCAAAGTGTCGTCCAGAAACCACTTCCGTGCTGACCCGTTGGTCGTAAAACTCGGCTAATTCATCATCATCAATCAAAATATCTCGACGACGAGATTTGTGCTCCAGATCTTCAACTTCTTGTAGCAGTTTTTGATTCTGTTTAAAGAAAGCATGGCGATTGTCCCAATCCCCTTCAACTAAAGCTGAACGAATGAAGATTTCACGACAAACTGGAACATCAATTGCGCCGTAATTGATTTTTCGTTTAGCCACAATCGGAATGCCATAAATCATCACCTTTTCATAGGCCATTACCGCGGCAGATTTTTTCTCCCAATGGGGTTCGCTGTAACTGCGTTTAATCAAGTGTGGTGCCAGTGGTTCTATCCATTCTGGTTGAATCTTAGCGGCAATTCGCCCCCACAACTTAGAGGTTTCAACCAGCTCAGCCACCATGACCCATTTCGGCTGTTTTTTAAACAAACCAGAACCAGGGAAGATACCAAATCGTGCATTACGAGCACCTTGATACTCGTTCTTTTCTTGATCTTTCAAACCAATGTGAGAGAGCATTCCCGATAGAAGCGCAGTATGAATAGACTGATAATTGCCCTCTTGCTCATTGATCTTGACATCCAGCTCTTTCATCACTTGGCTAACTTGAAAGTAAACATCTTGCCATTCACGCACACGCAGGTAGTTCAAGAAATCTTTTTTACACTGTTTTCTAAACTGGTTACCAGTGAGATCGGCTTGCTGCTCTTTGAGGTAGCTCCACATGTTCACAAAAGCTAAAAAGTCGGACTCTTTATCATGGAAGCGTTTATGTTTCTCATCTGACGCTTGCTGTTTATCCGATGGGCGTTCACGAGGATCTTGAATGGAGAGTGCTGACGCGATCACCATCACCTCTTTCAAACAGCCCAGCTTTGGCGCTTCTAGTACCATACGGGCCAGACGAGGGTCGATCGGTAAACGGGCAAGCTGACGCCCCATTTTAGTTAAGCGTTTTTTCGGATCGCTGGCTTGTGCATTAAATGCGCCCAGTTCTTCAAGTAGTCTAACGCCATCTTGAATGTTACGGTTGTCCGGTGCCTCTACAAATGGGAAGGCTTGAATATCACCTAACCCTATGGATGTCATCTGCAGAATAACCGATGCCAAGTTGGTTCGTAATATTTCGGGGTCGGTAAACTCAGGACGCCCTAAAAAATCCTCTTCAGAGTAGAGGCGAATACAGATACCTTCAGCAACACGACCACAACGCCCTTTTCGTTGATTGGCACTGGCTTGAGAAACCGCTTCAATCGGTAGACGCTGCACTTTGGTTCGGTAGCTATAGCGACTTATTCTTGCGGTACCCGGGTCAATGACATATCGAATGCCCGGAACCGTTAATGAGGTTTCAGCCACGTTGGTCGACAGGACAATACGTCGACCCACATGGGATTGGAATACCCGATTTTGCTCAGCCGACGACAGACGGGCATACAAAGGCACCACTTCAGTGTCTCGTATTTTACGTTTGGTCAAGGCATCAGCCGTATCCCGAATTTCACGCTCGCCGTTCATGAAGATTAAGATATCACCCAACCCTTCATCACACAGCTCATCAACCGCATCAAAGATACCTTGCAGCTGATCACGCTCACTGTCGTCTCCATCTTCATAAAGCGGGCGATAACGAGTTTCTACCGGATAAGTGCGTCCCGAGACTTCGATGATGGGTGCTTTATTAAAGTGGTTAGAAAAGCGTTCAGGATCAATGGTTGCAGAGGTAATAATGACTTTAAGATCAGGTCGTTTAGGCAATAACTCACGCAAATATCCCATGATAAAATCAATGTTCAAACTGCGTTCGTGCGCTTCATCGATAATAATGGTGTCGTACTGATTCAGATATCGGTCATTTTGAATTTCTGCCAGTAAAATACCGTCAGTCATCAATTTTACTTGGCTTTTGTCAGAGACCTGATCGTTAAATCGAACTTTATATCCGATGTAACCGCCGACCTGTGATTCCAGTTCTTCTGCGATACGAGCAGCTACTGTTCGCGCGGCTAATCGCCTAGGCTGAGTATGGCCAATCATTCCGAACTTGCCACGGCCAAGCTCCATACAGATCTTAGGCAACTGCGTCGTTTTACCAGAACCTGTTTCGCCGGCAATGATGACCACTTGGTTATTGGCTATCGCCTCAGCAATATCATCTCTTCTCTGGCTAACAGGCAGGTCGGGATAAGTGATTTTTGGTCGGTCAATCTCACGAAGATGCGCCACCTGCATCGATTTAGCCATACCCAACGCAATGGCATCAAACGCGGCATGTTTAGAGGCATCATTTTTGATTTTTGCCGCAGCATGAATACGTTTGCTAAAACGAAAGCGATCGCGGATCATACAATCTTTAAGCGCGGATTTAAGTGTCGATACTGAATTTTGATTTGGCTGACTCAAAATATTTCCTGAATGAATCTAATGATATGGTTGGTAATGCCCAACAGAATTTCGCAGCATTCTACCATAAAAGCCCAACACTATGGTCAGGCTTTTATGGAGTTTTATTTGATGAGTGTTGGCGACTTATTGAGGAATTATCGCCATTAAGCGGACATGTGCGCCGTTGCTACTACGCCAACCTCAACGTCTTCCTCATCATCTTTCACTAAATTATTTAACCAACGCTTGATTGAGATCCGTTGGGTCGTTAAGCCCACTTTCACTACCTCTTCCGTCAATATCATCAGCATTACCCAGTGCAGTGGCCAACCCAGTATTAACCCGGTAATAAACGCCAGCGGAATACCCACAAACCACTGAGCAAACAGATCAATGAAAATACCGTACTTAATATCGCCACCGCTGCGAAGAATGCCGATAACGCCCACCATATTGAACACTTTCAAACTCAGTCCAAAGCCGATGATTAATGCCACCTTTAGTGCCATCTCTACATCGGGTACATTCGCCTTCTCCAGCAAGAGAGTAATGTGAGAGTTAAACAGTGCAAATAGCAAGCCAACCAACAGTGCTAACGAAACACTAAAGCCAAGTAACCACCACGACTGATACCATGCTTTTTGATAGTTTTCTGCCCCAAGTTCATGACCTAATATCGTCGTTGTCGCAACCGAAAACCCGATAAAGGCAGAGATCAACACCCCTTCTATTGGAGAGAGCAAACTGATGATCGCCAACTCTGAAACACCGAGACGTCCAATGATCAGGTTATAGACCAAAATGCCCACAGCCCAGCCCGCATCATGCAGCACCATTGGCCACGCCACAGAGATATATTTCTTTCTCGCTTTAGGCACATTGGCGGCAATAAAATCGGATTTTGTCGGCAAAATATACCGATACTTCATCCGCACCACAACAAATAACACTAAGGTTTGCGAAACTCTTGTAATACTGGTGCCTAATGCCGCGCCTACCACACCAAGTTCAGGAAAACCAAACAGTCCAAAAATCAACAATGCATTTAATCCAGCATTAAGCAGTACCGCCATCATCCCTATCACGGTGGGTAAATTAGCATGACCTACTGATCGCAGTGCCGATTCAAGAGGGATCACTAATGCCGGCGTCAGCAGTGTAATACCCGTGATGAATAGATAAACCGTTGCATGCTCGACATAGGCCGGATTGTCATTCACAAAATGCACGATGGCTTCTGGAAAAAACAGGTAAAGCAGCATAAATGGGATCGTTAATACCACAGCTAGCACCCACGACTGAGCCAAAGTTTTTCTTACGCCATCTAAGCGCCCAGCCCCAAAATATTGCGATGCTAATACTCCAACCGCTCCGCTCACGCCAACAATTAATAGAATATTAAAAAAGAAGATTCTATTGCCCACGCCTACCGCAGCAACCGCCTCTTCACCGAGTTGCGAGACCATTAAAATATCCACTAAACCTAACAGAGCAAACATCATCGATTGCAACGAAACGGGAAAGGCAATTTTCCACATTTTCTGCCAAAAGTGCTTATCGGCTGCAGTTTTTAAAGTAACCATGATGTTCTCCTCTTTAAGGTAGTGATTAATAAAGTGATCATATCCTCTAACGCTTCATATGAACTGTGCTAGGCTGTCATAAACTTTTGCCAAACTATCTTTTTTAGGGTTTATTATGGAATGGCCTGAATATTTTCATATCTCTGAAACCACCGAACAGGATGTGATTGATCAATCCCATCTTTTATCACTAGAACACCACCACATATTGCAATGCGGTATCGGACGTTGCCACGAAGATTTCACCATCTTTAGACGTAACCCCAATATGCACATGCTTATTTTCACGCGCAGCGGTAAAGGGTGGTTAGAGACTCCTGATGAACGTTGGAGCTTAGAGCCCGACTCTGTCATCTGTGTCCCTGCAGGGAATGCCAATGGGTTTGGTATTGAAGGCGACTATTGGGAGATGTCTTGGGTGTTTCTTGCAGCCCATCATTCATGGAGTGAGTTGGTGAGTGATAAAATCTACTACTCAAGCACACGCTCAGCCTCACTGCTCAATGACTCGATCCGTTGCTTAATCCAATCGCTCTCTCTTCCCTATCCTGTGGGCAATGAGATCGGCAGTAAAATCGTCGAACAGATCGCGTTGATGATCAGTTATCGAATGCCAACCTCGGTTCCCAAGCCTCTACAAAAGCTGGAACAGGTTTTTCAACTGTGTCAAAAACAACTTCATCGAGATTGGTCAGTAACAGAACTGGCTCAATTATACCCATGTTCTGAGCCGCATTTTCATCGCCTGTGTCGCCGTTATTTAGGTCACTCTCCCATGGCACACCTTACTCGAATGCGCATGGAGCACGCCAGCCGATTGATGACGACCACCGACTGGCCGATTCAAATTATCTCTGAAGCGGTGGGTTATCCCAATTCAGCCAATTTTAGTACTCGCTTTAAAAAATGGAGTCAGATGAATCCAAGAGAGTTTAAAAAGCGTTTTGCACTTTAGCCCGTTTTCACTGTCTCTATAGAAAGCACCATTGAAATTTCCCTCAATCGGTTCCATATTATATTTATCACGGTTTATCTCGGAGTCACCATGTTTCATAAATTAAAAGTTCTACTACGCCAAGTCATGCACGAAGGTGACGACAGTGGACACGCCTCACCCCAAGATCTCAATTTAGCGATGGCCGCTCTATTGTGCGAAGTGGCTAAAGCGGACGCCGATGTCGAAGCAAGCGAACACCAAGCCAAAGTGGAACTGCTGCAAAAACTCTTAGAGTTGCCGGAGCCTGAAATACTCACCTTAATTGAACAAGCGAAAACAAAAGTAGAACGCTCCATCTCTCTATACGATTTTACTTCTCAGTTGCGCTCCCTCGAACACGAGACACGTTATGAGTTAATCAAAGCGATGTGGAGTGTCGCCTATGCCGATGGCATTATTGACCCATTAGAAGACGCGGTAATACGTAAGGTCTCTGAACTGCTTTATGTGGATCATCAAGATTTCATTCGCGCCAAATTAGCAGCACAAAACTAATCGGGGCAAATGCCTCTATTTGATTGACCTTCTATAGCGAAAGCTGTACCGTCCATGCTCGAATTTGATCGTTAACCTCTCTACCGTTAAACAGGACATCCACTGTGAGTAATATTCCTTTTTCATCACTGAAATTAGACGCCGCTCTACTTCAAAATTTGGACTCTCTTGGCTTTGCCTCGATGACCCCAATTCAAGCACAAAGCTTACCTCATATTATTGATGGAAAAGACGTTATTGCTCAGGGTAAAACCGGTTCAGGTAAAACAGCTGCATTCGGTTTAGGCCTACTGCACAACCTAAAAGTGAAACGCTTTCGAGTGCAAACTTTGGTGCTTTGCCCTACACGTGAACTGGCGGATCAAGTGGCTAAAGAGATCCGCACACTGGCTCGTACCATTCACAACATCAAAGTATTAACCCTTTGTGGCGGCATGCCGTTTGGTCCTCAAATCGGTTCATTAGAACACGGAGCTCACATTGTTGTTGGTACTCCAGGCCGTATTGAAGAGCACATTCGTAAGGGGTTTCTTCGTTTAGACGAACTGAATACTTTTGTACTGGATGAAGCGGATCGCATGTTAGAGATGGGCTTCCAAGATTCTGTTGATGCCATCATTAATGCATCACCAAAGGATCGTCAGACACTGCTTTTCAGTGCGACATTCCCAAATTCAATTCAATCGATTGCTAACCGCATTATGAAAAACCCAGAAATGGTCAAGGTTGAATCAAAACATGACAACAGCAGCATCTCTCAACACTTCTATAAAGTCGATGATGATGATCACCGTCTAATGGCTCTGCGTATGCTGTTACTGCAACACAAACCAGAATCTGCGGTGGTCTTTTGTAATATGAAGCGTGATACCCAAGATGTTGCTGATGAGCTCAACCACTTCGGTTTTAGTGCCATCGCCCTCAATGGTGATTTAGAGCAACGCGATCGTGACCAAGCATTAGTACAGTTTGCTAATAAGAGTGTCTCTATTCTTGTTGCCACCGATGTTGCCGCACGTGGGCTAGACATTGATAACTTGGATGCCGTGATTAACTTTGAGTTATCTCGCGATCCTGAAGTGCATGTTCACCGTATTGGCCGAACGGGCCGTGCGGGTAGTAAAGGTATCGCATGTAGCCTATTCAGTGCCAATGAAGGTTACAAATTAGCCCAACTGGATGAGTACCTTGGTAGCGCCATTGACGATGAACCACTACCACCGACCTCTGTTCTTGAGCAAGCAGCTTATACTCCAGTAATGACCACACTGCAGATTGATGGCGGTAAGCGTCAAAAAGTACGTGCGGGTGACATTCTAGGCGCGCTGACCGGATCCAATGGTGTAGATGGTAAAAAAGTGGGTAAGATTCAGCTTTTCCATAACTTCTCATACGTTGCCGTAGAGACAAGCATTGCTGCCGCTGCGCAGGATAAGCTGGAAAATGGAAAAATGAAAGGTCGTTCTTTCCGTATTCGCCGCCTAAGATAATCTCAACTCAGAGACAATAAAAAGCCATTACCTATGTAGGTACTGGCTTTTTTTTAGACAATTTTATAATAGTAGGAAGTACTGCACAGCTGTCCTTCTGGTGACAAAGCAAAATGAGGGATCTCTCCTGACTTTTTCCACTCCTGCTGTTGATAAAACTGCTCTGCTTTAGAGTCAGTTTGAGTATCAAGTACCATTAGTCTCACACTGTTTTCATAAGCGAGCTTGCTCACTTTTATCATCAATTGAGACGCGATGTTTTTTCGACGATGTGTGGGCAGTACAAATAATTTTTGCACTTCAGCACGATGCAATCCGTTTTCTTTATCGCACTTTTCAAGCTGTACAGACCCAATAATTTCGCCCTGTTCTTTAGCCACTAACAAAAAATAATCATCACTTAAATTTTTCGCTACATGATTCCAATAGTTCAACGCTTTCACAAGAGAAAGACCTTTTAAAAAGCCCAGGGACGCGCCCTCTTCCACCGACATCATCAATCCTCTTGATAACTGGTGTAGATCTTTTTCTGTTAATGTGTCTAATCGTTCAATATTCATCGACGGTGCTTCCTTGCCACTTCCTAGCTTTTTAAATTGTGCTATCCCTATCGCTTATGAAGCCGGTTTAGCTTGTCCACGTCGAGGGCTTAGTTTGCTGCCTGCAGGGCGGCTTGCCCCAGTGTGACGTCTGTTTTTACCCGTCGGTTTATTGCCTGAGGCATTGTTACCTGAGCGTTGGCCGTCACGATGGCCTGAACTTGGTTTTTTCGGCTTTTTCGGCTTAATTGGACGAGTATCCAAACGCGACTCTGGCAGGGCATGAACAGGAGTAAACCCTTCAATATCTCTGCGTTCAATAAGCTCTTGCGTGAGGCGTTCAATACCAAATAGATCAATCGCTTCATCAGCACACACTAATGAGATGGCTTGACCTTCTGCCCCTGCTCGACCAGTACGGCCAATACGGTGAACATAATCTTCAGACACATTTGGCAGTTCAAAGTTAACCACTTGCGGTAGCTGTTCAATATCCAGACCACGTGCGGCAATATCAGTGGCAACTAACACTTGAATTGCACCCGATTTAAAATTAGCCAGTGCTTTAGTTCGTGCCCCTTGGCTCTTATTACCATGAATCGCAGCCGACTTAATCTCTCTTTTTTCTAAGAAAGTACTTAAACGGTTCGCGCCATGTTTGGTGCGGGTAAAAACCAGTACTTGCTGCCATTTTTCGGTCGTGATCAGGTGAGCAAGTAGAGCTGGCTTCTGTTTTTTGTCTACCGGGCAGACCCACTGCTTCACGGTTTTCGCCGTGGCATTCTCAGGGTTCACTGAGATTTCAATCGGATCGTTAACAAACTCTTTAGCCAGTTTACGAATTTCCGGTGAGAAAGTGGCTGAAAAAAGTAAGTTTTGACGTTGGCTTGGTACCGCTTTTAGGATTTTACGGATATCACGAATGAAACCCATATCTAACATACGGTCAGCTTCATCCATCACCAATATTTCAAGTTGGTCCAGACGCACAGCCTTTTGATTCATCAAGTCCAATAAACGGCCTGGTGTGGCAACAAGGACATCCGCACCCTGACGCATACGCATCATTTGTGGGTTGATCTTCACACCACCAAACACAACGGCAGATGACATTGGTAAAAACTGATTGTACATCGCTACGTTGTCCGCTACTTGTGCTGCAAGCTCACGAGTCGGCGTTAATATCAGTGCTCTTACTTGGTTTGCTCGTACCTTTGGTCCAGTCGACAAGCGCTGCAACAACGGCAGTGTAAAACCAGCAGTTTTCCCCGTACCTGTCTGCGCCGCAGCCATAATATCTCTGCCTTTTAGTACGGCAGGAATCGCTTTTTCCTGAATTGGCGACGGTGTTTCATAGCCTTGCAGTGCAACGGCTTTTAGGAGCGGGGCAATAAGGCCCAGGGAGTCAAAACTCATAGTTCTATGTTCTCTTATTCTATTTTTTTGCTCGAATGAGCGGCGTGTAGCTTACAGCATGCAGTAACTAAGAGCTATCAATAAAAAAGCCCAGTGTTTATTGACACTGGGCTTGATGATAAACGCTGAATTAAGCTTAGCAGCTTTGCGCCATTAAGAACTGAATATCATCCTCTTCACCAAAATATTCGGCCTCTTGCTGATGACGGAACAGTTTCAACGGTTTTCCATTGGCGGCACGATAATGCAACTGCCCATCTTGTACATGTAACAGAGTTCCTTCAGGGATCCCAACGACCACTTCATGTTGGTTGATGGCCAGAAACTCTTCAATACGCTCATCACGAGTCTCTCCCATATGACCACTGATTGACGCTTCAATATAGTGTGGGTTAATTTGAAATGGCACTAAGTTCAATGCGGGTAGGATGGCCGCCGTTACAATAGGCATATCGTTTGTGGTGCGAATGGTTGGCGTTCCTACATTGGTTCCTGCACTCCAACCTATGTATAATTTATTCTCTTGCAGCACCG
Organism: Aliivibrio kagoshimensis; assembly: GCF_050337105.1. Lineage (NCBI taxonomy): Bacteria > Pseudomonadati > Pseudomonadota > Gammaproteobacteria > Vibrionales > Vibrionaceae > Aliivibrio > Aliivibrio kagoshimensis. Next base: position 12,158 of record NZ_JAKJSQ010000047.1, on the reverse strand, counting down.
CTTTTCGAATCGGTCCAACCAAGCCAAGATCATGCAGCATTTTATTTAACACCCAGGTATTACCGCCACTGACTAAGATACCATCCGCCTCTTCTATGGCTTTTACTGGATCACCTGCAGTGTGTAAACCGGTGACTTCACAACCAAACTCTGCAAGGCTCTCTTGCAAAAGTGCCGTACGTTCATCATGACTACTGCGAATCACCGCGTAAGGAATCAATACGAGTTTTTTAGCACCGGTACGCTGTACAGCCTCTTTTATCCACTCAAGCCCAAACTCTAAAACCTTAGTATTACCTGGTAGTTTGCCGTTACTAAAAAGCATGATATCCATGGTGTTTCCTTTAATGAAATCGGTAAGTGAGCGGTTCGAATTCGAACCTTATTTATGAAGTTTGTAGCATTGTAAAAACAGTTCTTCGTTTTTGATGAGACTAGCATCACTATTTACTAAAAGTTTTATAAAACCAAATGCAACTGGCTAATAAGTCGCCATACTGTGCATTACTTTGCAGCAAAAACAACGATGGTGGCTATATCTGCTTACAAGTTGACTACAAATCATCTGCTTGGCGTGATTGAATTTGCGATATATGCTATCTTTATTGAATGTAAATTTTCAAAGTGCCTATTATGAAATCTCCAGTTGACAAATTACTCAACAAAAATCCAGAACTGACACATAGTGAACAAGTAAAAGTGACTTCTCACACCCAAAGAGAAGTGGATGATTGGATCTTACATACCATTATGATCGAGAACCATTTAGTCCCGTTTAAGTTTAAACGCAAAGGTGAGTATCGCTCTCTGACTGGGTCGCAAGTCAATATCACTTACTACCCAGTAACCGAAAAGATTGGTGGTTTTGAAATTGAAACGATGAAAGTGGTTAGAATTAAACGTACCTAGCCCATTCCGGAGTACTCCACCCCTGATAATCGAGCCATCTCTCTATGCCATGTTGCAACATCGGCGTGATTAAATTGACTCAAATGGTGGTGCCCACACGCTCTAGCCATCACCTGCATCAACTCAATTGATGCATTAAAGAATCGCGCTAACTGCTCCGCAGATTGCTGTACATTTAACTTAGCGCGTAACTCTGGCTTTTGTGTTGCAATGCCTGCTGGACAGTTGTTGGTATTGCACATTCTCGCGGCAACACACCCAATCGCCTGCATGGCACTGTTTGATACTGCCACGCCGTCGGCACCTAGTGCCATCGCTTTCACAAAATCCATTGGGGTTCTCAATCCTCCAGTAATGATCAGGGTAACCTCACCACTTTTCCCCACGTCATCTAAATATCGACGCGCTCTTGCTAGTGCTGGGATGGTTGGCACACTAATGTGATCACGAAATATCTCTGGTGCCGCGCCTGTGCCGCCGCCTCGTCCATCTAAGATGAGGTAATCCGCTCCAGTATCCAGTGCAAATTGAATATCATGCTCTATATGATTTGCGCTGAGTTTAAAGCCTATCGGAATGCCTCCAGACACTTCTCGGACTCTATCAGAGAAGCGCTGAAAATCAGAGACGGTCACTAAATCGGTAAATGTAGGGGGGGATATGGCGGGCTCTCCCTCTGGAATCCCGCGAACTTGGGATATTTTTCCGCGATTCTTATTACCAGGAAGATGCCCTCCGGTGCCCGTTTTAGCCCCTTGTCCCCCTTTAAAATGAAAGGCTTGTACGCTGCTTAATAGTGCTTCTTTATAGCCAAATTTTGCACTGGCCAGTTCATAAAAATAACGAGAATTTTCATCATGCTCTTCCGCTAACATCCCCCCTTCCCCTGAACAGATGCCGGTGCCTGCTAATTCTGCACCTCGCGCCAATGCAATTTTCGCCTCTTCTGATAGCGCTCCAAAACTCATATCAGAGACAAACAGCGGTATTTCCAATGTTAGTGGTTTGTCTGCCTTAGGACCAATGATCAGTTGAGTCTCGACGTTGGCCTCTTCCATTAAGGGCTTATTCGCCATTTGAGCGACCATAATTTGAATATCATCCCAGTGTGGTAACTCATGCCTAGGAACCCCCATCGACGTCATCGGGCCGTGATGGCCCATTTTCGATAATCCCTCTTTAGCCAGTTGGTGAATAAAAGCAACGGTTGGCTCTTCTGGTGTCGCTTCAGCCTTAGGCAAAGCATCTCCACCGACATTAATGATTTGCAGTTCACTGCCTATTTGCTCTGTGGTGATTTTCTTATGGCTACCATCACAAAAAGGCTGATTGACACTCTGTTTACAAGCACACAAATAGGCCTCACTGCTCTCTTCAGCAGTAAAACGCATTGACTTCATGCCACTGCCTTTATGTGAACCATCGCAAAAAGGTTGATTTGATGAACGACCACAGGTGCAGAAGTAGTAGTCCTCTCCCTTGGTTAAGCTCACTTTAATGGGTCTGTTATTCGCTACAATTGGCTTTGACATTGTGCTTCCTTATTATTTTTCTTCTTATTGATAATAGAAGAGTTATTTAATGTCAGCCCTGTTTGAAGCAAAAAAAAGCCACGCATAATAGCGTGGCTTAATTGTAATCGGTTGAGCTTAGTCTTGCTCTTCTGCCTCTTTTTGGCGCTCTCGTCGATACCTTTCCGCTTCCATCACTGCATTGATCTCTTCCATCAAGCCGTCAACATCCGCCTCTTCTGTACTTTCGACAAATTCGCCTGTCAACATGGTATCAGGGGTTAAATCACCCGCTTCATAAAGTGCCCACATCTCTTTGGCATAGTGGGTCTCTAAGAGAGCAGGAACGTATTGACCATAATAAGCGGTCATGTTATTCACATCGCGCTCTAGCATCCATTTCGCGTTGTTGTTTGCAGAGGCATCAACCGCTTGTGGTAAATCAATAATAACGGGGCCGTAAGAGTCTACCAGCACATTGAATTCAGACAGATCACCATGCACTAGGCCTGCACACAGCATTTTCGTCACGTACTCCATCATCACTTGGTGGTCTTCAATCGCTTGCTCTTCGGTGAGCAGAATGTCATTCAAGCGTGGAGCCACAGAGCCTTCGTCATCAGTCACCAACTCCATCAATAGCACGCCATCATAACAACCGTATGGCTGTGGGACACGAACTCCCGCTTTGGCTAAGGTAAACAGGGCATCGACTTCAGCATTTTGCCACACTTTCTCTTGCTCATCTCGGCCAAACTTGGAGCCTTTCTCCATCGCACGGGCACGACGACTATTACGGACTTTGCGCCCTTCTCGGTACTGTACCGCTTGTTTAAAGCTTCGTTTAGCCGCCTCTTTATACACTTTGGCGCAACGGATCTCTTCTCCGCAGCGCACAACATAAACAGTGGCTTCTTTACCGCTCATTAACTGGCTTAGGACTTCGTCCACTAGACCATCATCAACTAGAGGTTGTATTCGTTTAGGTATTTTCATTCCGCCGTTATACATGAGTTCAGAAGAATATGAAACATTGGGATTTCATTTATCACATAAAAAAACACCTTTAACAATTAACCTTTGGAAGATCCTGCCAGCAAGTGGTGTATTGTGGCGTTAAGTAGTTACGTCGCATTCCCCACTTAGGGTTGATCCCTTGAGCCGCTAGAAACAGCGCATCATCCCCATATTTCATGTTTAATCCATCAAACACCTGCATCAATTTGCGATTTGGCGGTGCGTAATCAAACAGATCAAACTGAGCATGTCGGCCATCAACCAAATCAATCAGCCCGACGCCGACCTTATAATACTCAACCCCTTGTTGAAACAGCTGTGAGATCCTGCTGCTGATCGCTTGGGTGAACATTAAGGTATCATCCGTTGGATAGGCAAATTTGTGCACCACCCTAAAACTGGCTGGATTTTCGTCATGGGGAGAGTTGGAAGCGAAAAGCATCATGACACGACACAGTGAGCCCTGTTGCCGAATTTTTGCAGCGGCAATGGCGGCATGTTTACTCAATGCTTGAGTTAATGCGTCGCGATCAACAATACGCTGCCCCATACTGCGGGTTGAAAAGACCTGTTTTTTATCAGCACGCGCCGCATCCCAGCTGTTGCAAGCGGTGCCGTTTAACTCTCGAATAGTACGCTCAACCCCAACATTGAACTCTTTTCTTGCCAACACTGCTGGGTATTTTGCTAACCGAAAAGCGCAATTAATCCCCATCGTTTGTAAACGTTTTGTGGTTTTTCGGCCAATGCCCCACACACTGGACACTGGCATCTGCTTAAGAATCTGCTCTCGTTGTCGTTCATTATCGATCACACAGACTCCGCTATAGCCTTGCATTTTTTTTGCTGCGTGATTGGCAATTTTCGCCAAGGTCAATGTTGATGCAATGCCGACACAAACAGGCAGACGACACTCCTTCCATACCGCTCGGCGCATTAACATGGCATGCTTGGCTAAATCGGGAATAGCAGAGCGTGAATGGTGAAAAGAGAGAAAAGATTCATCAATGGAGTAGACATGCTGCTCGGGGGCAAAGCGACCAATTACGTTCATCATCTTGGCAGAAAGGTCGGCGTACAGCTCATAATTGGATGAGAGTGCAATAATCCCTCGGTTTTCACACAATGATTTTTGTTGAAAAAAAGGCAGGAACTTTTTAATCCCTAACGCTTGGGCTTGACGGGTGGCAGCGACAATACAGCCATCATTGTTTGATAGCACCACCATAGGTTTGCCTCGCCACTCTGGTCTGAATACCTGCTCAGCACTGCAGTAAAAACTGTTGGCGTCCACCAGCGCATACATACTCTATTCAGCCTTGCGAGAGAGCAGTGGGCTTAAACGGTGACAACGTATTGAACGAACGACGACCCCTTCAATACTGAAGTTGTCATATTCATGAATCGCGACAGGTTGGTATTTGCTGTTGCTTGAGAGCAGCAGACGTTGCTCTGTATTGAGTAACTTACAGACAAACTCACCGTTCAAATTGGCGACAATCACATCCCCACTTTTGGCGTTCACATAGCGATCAACGATCAAAATGTCATGATCAAAGATCCCCACGCCTTCCATTGAATCACCGCTGGCTTGTCCAATAAAGGTGGAGCTGGGGTGCTCGATAAGCAACTCATCCAAACTCAGTGGGAGCTGTGAATACTCTGCGGCAGGGCTTTCAAAACCAGTAATACCCGCACTTACGCGGATAGGTATAACATTCATAACTCAAACTACTGTATATAAACACAGTTAAATAGTAATTCATCATGAATCAAAGGGCAATTCTTATCGATAGCTAATAATGTTGTGGATCATCGCAAGATCGTCCGACAAATTACGGTAGCCATGCACCTGATCAGCGGGAAATTTGACCACTTGACCCTGCTTTAAGCTGTGCCACTCTCCATCTAAGTAATACTCCATGCAGCCATCCACCACAATAATGTGCTCCACCACCCCTTCGTTGTGCGGATCAGAAAGGTATTCTCGCCCTGGTTCAAAGGTAATTTGGAAGGTCTCTAACCCCGTATTTTTATCGTAAGGAAACAGCGTCACAACTTGAATATCTTGCTCGTTATTCACTAACACAGGAGGGGTGGTCGTTGTCTCAAGATCCGTTAAGAAATAGGACAGAGGCCGCTTAAAACCATTGGCAATACTCCATAACCTAACAATGGTTGGGCTGGATTCACCGCGTTCAATCTGCCCTAACATTGCTTTGGATACACCCGTCTCTTTACTGGCTTGATCTAAACTCCAACCCTGTTGACTTCGTGCGTTTTTCAACCGAGAGCCGAGTGAATTATTGATATTTTTACTCATAATACCTTGTGCGCTATAACATACAGTGTTAATTTTGATTGTGCGCTATTACGCACACTCAGAGTGTAACACGTAAAAAAAGGGATAAAAAGATGAAGCAGGCAGGCTTAATACTCAACCGAATCAATACTGGTTTTATCGCCGTATTGGTTGGTTTTACCAGCACCGTTGCGCTTATCTACCAAGCGGCAATTAACCTAGGTGGTGATATTCAGATGGTATCAAGCTGGTTATTAGCATTAGGGTTGGGGATGGGTATCACCTCTATTGGTCTATCGCTCTATTATCGAGTACCTATTCTCATCGCTTGGTCAACACCCGGTGCGGCGCTGCTCATCTCAAGCACTCAAGGCTTCACTATCCATCAAGCAACGGGAGCGTTTCTGTTCTCTGCTGCTCTCATTACGCTCTCTGGTATCACTGGTTGGTTTGAAAAAACAATGAACAGAGTACCTCTGCCTCTCGCAAACGCAATGCTGGCTGGCATACTCATTAACTTTGGTATCAATACCTTTAACCTCATGGATCAACAGATCACTTTAGTCAGCTCAATGTTGTTGACCTATCTAGTATGCAAACATCTCTTTCCTCGTTATACGATGTTAGCTGTACTGCTGATCGGTTTTGCGACGGCGTGGTTATTAACCTTAATTGAACTGCCGCCTGAGTTAAGCTGGCAAATCAGTAGACTGCACTATATCCAACCTGAATGGAGTATTGCTGCTTTTATTAGTATTGGTCTGCCGCTGTTTGTCGTCACGATGGCATCACAAAACATTCCGGGTATTGCGGTATTAAAAGCACACGGCTATCAAGCACCCGTGTCCAGTACCATGACCGTCACAGGGGCTGCTAACTTATTGATTGCTCCCTTTGGCGGATTTGGTATTAACTTAGCCGCCATTACAGCCGCTATCTGTATGACCGAAAACGCAGACCCTGTCAGTAAACAACGCTATTGGACCTCGGTGGCCGCTGGTGTTTTCTATATACTGATGGGACTCGGTGCCGTCACACTAATGACTCTGTTTGACGCACTTCCGACAGCTCTCATTTTAGCCTTAGCCGGTATTGCTCTCTTCTCAACCATTGGCAACAGTTTGCAACTGGCACTTCACGACGTGCGCTACCGAGAAGCCGCACTGATCACTTTTATGGTGACCGCATCAAATCTAGAGGTATGGAATATCGGCTCTCCACTGTGGGGGGTTGTCGCAGGCGGCATCACCTTGTTGATACAACATCGGTTACAACCCGCCCATCAATAGGTATTTGATCTCGATATAATCTTCAATACCATACTTAGAGCCTTCTCTTCCTAGGCCTGACTCTTTGACTCCACCAAATGGTCCCACCTCGGTGGAAATAATACCTTCATTAATGCCGACACCAACGAGCTTATATCAATAACAATAACGTAAAGTTCATCTTCTACACAGCGACTACCTCTTGTGCACTGGCGAAAATTGAACAAGAGAGCTGGCCGAAATAATCCCCCTTAAAACGCAAAAACCGAGCCACTTCAAGGCTCGGTTCTTTCATTTTTGTCATTATATTACAACGACTCTGGGCTCAGAAAACCCCTCTTTACCCGCATCAGCCAACGCTTCATAGTGACTGTAGGCAGTAAAGATTTTAATTCTCGGTAAACCAAATTTAATGCCACTTACCAAATAACTTCTTAGCATAATTCAACCCTCACTTGGCCATAAATTATGAATCGTCCTTAACTCAACATACTCCCATTTCATTCTAAGGAGAACTCTACCGTAAACCTAAGCAGTTTAATAATTAGCTCAGTTTATAAAGCAGATAACTGTTAGTTATAATCCATAAAGAAAGGTTCAATTTATTGGGAAAATAAATGGCCAAGTAGGGGGAATTCTTGATCAAACTTGGTAGTTAGACTTGTCACCAATATCAAAATGCAGCGGCATTCTCCATTTAGCAACCGAAAGAAACAACATGACACCCGCTGACATCACCAATAGCAAAATTGTTACAAAATGTTGATTTAACGCCATCAAAATAACCGTTAGACACAGCAACCAAGGCATTGAACGTAAACCGGGAACTTTAAAACAAAACGCCTCTTTTACCGCGATGCCTGAAAAAGAGACAAAGATAAACCCTAATCCTATCCATTGAAATCCGGTCCCCGCAAACAACAGCAACAACACCAATCCAATCCAACTTGACCAGGTGATGATCATCCTGATTTTTTTATCATAAACATGCAGGTTAGCGCAACACATTGCCCCAGACAGCCCAATTAACGTGGTGATCACGGGCAAAAACAACTCCGGTATATCAAGAGTAATAAAGCCTAAGTGGTTGGATAGTCCCACAGCCATTAATAGTAGAGAGACTCCAAATAGAGTAATTCCACTACGGTAAACAAGCACACTCAGCTCATCTAATTTGTCTAATATCTCTTCATGCTCTGGATTGGCCATAACATCAACTCTTGCTGGTTAATTATAGAATTAAGTATAACACCCCTCATGATTTTGAGACCGCAAACTTCAGTAAGATCCGAGAAGATCACCGACAATAGCAAACGTTTGCATTTTTACTGGAAGCTTAAAATAGTTCTGGTATCATGCGCATTATCAAATAGGCTTCAGCCTTATTTATCATCCGGTAGCCGCTTTATTGCTCGGTTATTTAATGCTAATTTTGCTTTTGAAATAGGAATTCACCATGAGTCTTGCTGATCAAGTCCTCGCTGTAAATGACGACCTCCCAATCCGTACCGACAAACCGGTGCACAGCGGAAAAGTTCGCTCTGTATATTGGTTAACTGAAGCAGATAGCCGTCGATTGATCAAAGAGAAAGGCTATAACGTCGCTGCAGACGCACCTCTTGCCATCATGGTGATCAGCGACCGAATCTCTGCTTTTGACTGTATTTGGCACGGTGAAGGCGGAATGAAAGGCGTTCCTGGTAAAGGTGCCGCTCTTAATGCTATCTCTAACCATTGGTTTAAACTCTTTAAAGACAATAACCTAGCGGAAAGCCACATCTTAGACATCCCTCATCCATTTGTGTGGATTGTGCAAAAAGCCAAACCTGTCATGATTGAAGCCATTTGCCGCCAATACATCACAGGGTCCATGTGGCGTTCGTACTCTAAAGGTGAGCGTGAATTCTGTGGTATTGATGTACCAGAAGGCTTAGAAAAAGACCAGAAGATGCCTGAACTTTTGATCACTCCATCAACTAAAGGGATTTTAGAAGGCATTCCGGGTGTTCCTGCTGTTGATGATGTGAACATCACTCGTAAAAACATTGAAGATAACTTTGAAGCCTTTAACTTCCGCAAAAATGATGATATTGCTCACTATGAGAAGCTATTAAAAGAAGGTTTTGACGTGATCAGTGGTGAACTGGCCAAACTTGGTCAGATTTTTGTGGATACTAAGTTTGAGTTTGGTTATGTCACCGATGCACAAGGTCAAGAGAAGCTAATCTACATGGATGAAGTGGGTACGCCAGATTCATCTCGTATTTGGGATGAAGCCGCTTACCGAGAAGGAAAGATAGTGGAAAATTCAAAAGAAGATTTCCGCCAGCTTCTATTGAATCACTTCCCTGATCCAGATATTTTATTAAACAAAGACCGCATGCCAGAACGCGCAGCCCTTGCTCGTGATAACGATCTCCCACAAGATGTATTAATGCAGATTTCAAAAATCTACACTGGCATTGCTGAAAAGATTACGGGTAAAGAGATTGTCCTAAGCGAAAACCCTAAAGCGGAGATCATCGATATCTTACGCGAACAGTATGGTTTGGTTGATTAGTTTTAACGTTTCGTAGCATCCAAAAAAACGGGTATCTAATTGGTACCCGTTTTTTCAAGACTATTTCTCGATACTGTTTAGACCATTGGTCAAGCCGTTAATATCGCCATTAGATATACCAATTTCACTGAGTAATGAATCAAGCAGTGGGGCTTGACCACGATACCTTAAGGCACTATTTACTACTTGATCCGCTAAATTAGCTGAACCTTCTTGCTGAGACTCCCCAACAGATGCTGAACCAGCGCCACCGAAACCATCGACCTGAAGGATTTTAATCCCTTCGATGTTCTCCATCGGCTTAACACTTTCACGAATAATTCCTGGAAGGTTATTGATTAGTTCAAATTTTACCTGCATCGCAATCTGTTCGGCTGAGAGGAGGTTATTTGCTTCGTTAATCGATTGTTTACCTTTGGCATCCACTTTGTATCGAATCTCGGCGGCTTCAGCCAACAGTTTCTCAGCGATGGCTTTACCTTCTGCTTCCACGCGCAACTTATCCGATTCACCTTGTGCTTTGATTTTCACGGCTAGCGCATGATCCTCTGATGCCTGCTTTTCCGCTTCTGCAGCAACAGTGATCCCAATTGCGTTTTTCTCAGCTTCTTTATTCGCTTTAATCAATTCAACCTGTTTTTGACGTTCAGCTTGCTCTTGTTCTCTCGCGGTGATAACAGACTCTTCTGCTCTTACCGCTTCTGCCAGTGCAATGTCTGCTTCCGTTTTTGCTTCAGATTGGGCTTTTGAACGCTCTGCAATGGCAATAGCACGGTCCTGCTCAGAGAGCTCTACGGCTTTTAAACGCTCAATATCCGAGACTTCAATCGCACGTGTTTTAGCTATCTCTTTCTCTTTCAAATAGAGCTCTTTTTGAATGAGGTCTTCTTCAATGGTTCGCTCTGAAGTGATATTAGCTTGGGCGATCTGCTGTTTGGTATAAATAGCCACATCTTCTGCTTCTTGCTCTTTTTGCGCCCGTTCACGTTTTATTTCAGCATTCTGTGCCGCGCGTCTTACTTCAACTTCACGCTCTTGTTCCAGTCTTGAATATTCAATCTCCCTTTGCTGCTCAAATCGAGCGCCCTCTTCTTGTTTAGTGATCTCTAATTTCAAACGCTCTGCATCTAAATTCTTCTGCTTAATCTTAACCATGGTGTCTTGTTCAATATCATTACGCTCTCTTTTTCGCATCTCAATTTGTTGAGTAAGCAGTGTTAAACCTTGAGCATCAAACGCATTTTCAGGGTTCAAATGCTCTAAACTGGTTTGATCCAAACCTGTTAAGGAGACACTCTCAAGTTCCAAACCATTTTTCAACAGATCTTCTGAAACCGCGATCTGTACTTTTTGAACAAAATCTACCCGTTTTTCATGCAGCTCTTCCATTGCCATCTCTGCAGCAACGGAGCGCAGTGCATCCACAAATTTACCTTCAATGAGTTCTTTAAGTGCGTCGGGATGCATGGTTCTACGACCCAATGTCTGGGCGGCATTGGCTATAGACTCTTCTGTTGGCTGTACCCGAACATAAAATTCAGCTTGAACATCAACTCGCATGCGATCACGGGTGATCAACGCTTGCTGATCAGTACGCCTCACGTCTAATCGTAATGTATTCATATTCACCGGAATGATCTCATGCACAACCGGCAGCACGATAGAGCCACCATCCATGACAATAGATTGCCCTCCAAGTCCAGTTCTTACATATGCGGTCTCTTTTGAAGCCCTTTGATACAGTCTTGCGAAAATGCCACCAATCACAAAAATGGTCAGTACAGCACCTCCAGCAAAAACAGCGATTGTCTCAATACTACCTAGCTCGAACATAAATTATCCTTAATATATCTCTTATAATGTAAAACGTGTGCCCAAATATGATGCCCCGTTATTTTTCACCACAACGACTTCATCTCCTTTTACATAGGAGTCAGAATCATCATCAAATGGTTCAATCAGTACATAGTGCGTATAACCATTGTTATCCACTACTTTTGCTTCTGCTGGTTGCCCGCTCTTGGCGGTACCCAATGTAATCGTGGCAATTCGCCCTACAAAAGACTCTTTTGATACCGCACTGCTCTGATCACTAAAAAGCGGTTCAACCGCTCTACTAATAAAGTGAACTGCAAACAGAGAAACTGACATCGAAATGGCTACAGCAATAAGTACCGGTAGTGCCGAGTTAATTAACACCATTGCCAACATTTGGATAGCCAACCCTAAAATGCCAAAAACCGATAAAAAAAGAATAAGTAAGATAAGAAAGGGGACTTTACCTATATTCAGCCAGGCCAAGAACGAGTGAGAACTGCTGTTAACTGCATCAAACTCAATATCAGGCAAAATAGCATCAAACATATTAGAGAAACCCATTCCTAAAATTAAACTAACGATCTCTAAAAAGGTAAAAATCAACATAATTGAGAGTGAGATCGAAAAAGGAAGGTTTGAATCTTGTACTAAATACTCGAACATTGTGATATCCCTTTGATTATTTATATTCAACCACCTCCCTTATTGATAATATAGATAATAATACTTTAAATTCAATAACTTAAGCTGGATTGATATCAAAAACCTATCAG
>NZ_JAKJSQ010000046.1:0-35703 GCF_050337105.1 Aliivibrio kagoshimensis | reverse complement strand
GATTAAGGCCACTCAGTTCATTGAGATTATTTTTTGATAATCTATTCACGAGTGCCCACACAAATTGCATGGTCAAATTGTTAAAGAGCAATTCTTAAACTTTCAAACCTTTCGGTTAGTTCGTTTAAGTGGACGGCCATTTTAGCGAATTAAGTTACCGTGTCAAACACTTTCTTAAACTTATTTCTCGTGGCTTGTAGTCCTACCGACTGAGCTAGAACCCTTTATGGCTCTTGGTTTCTAAAAGAAGAAGCCGCTCCGTGTCAGTGAGGACGCATTATAGGGAGTTCGATCCCATTGGCAAGTGCTTATTGTGATTTTTTAAATAAAAAGAGTTCAGCCGCTCAATAAACAGACGATTTGTATTTTTTGCAGCCAAACGTTATTTATTTGTTACTTATTGCTCCGCAATCAGTCGGTTATTTTTCACTGATAAACGAATAATCTTATCCATTTCTAACTTACCGGAAAGAAGATCTTTTGCTAATGGGTTTTCAACTCCATTCTGAATCGTACGTTTTAATGGTCTTGCTCCAAATACCGGATCAAAGCCTGCATCTGCAATTAAACTTAACGCCTCATCACTTATCGATAGCTCATAACCTTTATCTAATAGTCGCTGTTCTAACATTTGAAGCTGAATCTTAGCAATCTCTTTAATGTGCTCTTTCAATAATGGGTGGAAGACCACGCTCTCATCGACACGGTTAATGAACTCAGGCCTGAATTGTTGTGATACCACGTCCATCACTATTGATTTCATCCCTTCATAATCTAGTTGATGGATGTTTTCCTGTATTTGGTCAGAACCTAAATTCGATGTCATGATAATTACGGTGTTTCTAAAATCAACCGTTCTACCTTGTCCATCAGTTAATCGGCCATCATCAAGTACCTGTAGGAGAATATTAAAGACATCAGGATGCGCTTTTTCTATTTCATCTAATAAGATCACAGAATAGGGGCGCCTTCTAACGGCTTCTGTTAAGTAACCGCCCTCCTCATACCCAACATAACCCGGAGGTGCTCCGACTAGCCTGGCGACCGAATGTTTTTCCATAAACTCAGACATATCAATTCGGACCATCGCACTCTCATTATCAAACATGAAGTTCGCTAGTGCTTTACACAGTTCGGTTTTACCTACCCCTGTCGGCCCAAGAAATAAGAAAGACCCAATCGGTTTATTAGGATCGGAAAGTCCAGCTCGACTTCTACGAATAGCATTAGACACGGCTTCGACCGCTTCAGATTGCCCAATCACTCGGTGGTGTAGAGCGTGCTCCATTTTCAGCAGTTTGTCTTTTTCACCTTCCAGCATCTTCGCCACTGGAATTCCGGTCTGTTTTGACAATACTTCTGCTATTTCAACTTCAGAGACTTTATTACGCAGCAGTGTCATCTCTTGCATCTCTGCTTGAGCAGCCAAATCTAACTGCTTTTCAAGCTCTGGGATCCGTCCATATTGCAGCTCTGACATTCTATTGAGATCACCTGCACGCCTGGCTATGTCCATATCTGTTCTAGCTTGCTCTAATTCGGACTTAATATGTTGCGTGCCCGATAGTGCTGCTTTTTCTGCTTTCCACACCTCTTCCAGTTCAGCGTAATCCCGCTCTTTGCCTTTGAGTTCTTCATTTAAGACACTTAATCTTTTCAAACTTGCCGAGTCGCTCTCTTTCACTAATGCTTGCTGTTCAATTTTTAACTGGATAATACGTCGTTCCAGTTTATCCAACGACTCAGGTTTGGAGTCCATCTGCAGGCGTATACTTGAAGCCGCTTCATCGATCAAATCAATCGCTTTATCTGGCAGCTGGCGATCAGACACATAACGATGAGAGAGCGTTGCCGCTGAAACGATGGCTGGATCGGTTATCTCTACGTGATGATGTAGCTCATAACGCTCTTTCAATCCACGCAAAATAGCAATGGTGTCCTCTACACTTGGTTCGTTCACAAGTACTTTTTGGAACCGTCTCTCTAAGGCAGGATCTTTTTCAATGTTCTGTCGATATTCATCAAGGGTTGTCGCACCCACACAATGGAGTTCACCACGAGCAAGAGCTGGTTTTAGCATATTCCCCGCATCTATTGAGCCTTCACCCTTACCAGCGCCAACCATAGTATGCACTTCATCTATAAACAGAATGACTCGCCCTTCCTCTTTTGCCAGCTCATTCAATACCGCTTTGAGTCGCTCTTCAAACTCTCCACGATATTTTGCCCCAGCAACCAGTGAACCCATGTCTAATGAAAGGACACGCTTATTCTTCAAACCTTCCGGAACTTCACCATTAATAATACGCTGCGCCAATCCCTCAACAATGGCAGTTTTCCCCACACCAGGCTCACCAATGATAACGGGATTATTTTTTGTTCTTCGCTGTAAAACTTGAAGGGTTCGACGGATTTCGTCATCACGTCCGATTACGGGATCTAATTTCCCTTGTTCAGCACGCTCGGTGAGATCGATGGTGTACTTATCTAACGCTTGACGTTTTTCTTCTGCATTTTGGTCATCAATCTTTTGTCCACCACGGATCTCTTCGATCGCTTTATTGGCATTCTGCTCAGTTAAGCCTAGATCACGTAGTAATTTTCCTAATGACCCTTTATCTTCAATCGCCGCAAGAATGAATATTTCAGAAGAGATATAGGTGTCTTTACGTTTTTGTGCCAGTTTATCGCACATATTAAACATGACACCCATGCCACTAGAGAGTTGTACATCCCCTCCTGTTCCTGTCACTTTTGGCAGTTTGTCCAATAACTCACTTAATTTTGAACGTAACTGAGTGACATCCACATTCAGCATGGTCAACAGCGGTCGAATGGTACTGCTATCTTGATTAAGCAGAGAAACCATTAAATGCACAGGCTCGATATAAAGATGATCTCGCCCAAGCGCTAATGATTGAGCATCGGAAATCGCTAATTGAAACTTGCTCGTAAATCGATCTAAACGCATGACAAACTCTCCACATAAAACGTCTTCTTAATTAAAGAATAGATGGGCGCATTTGTTTATATTTTCAAGCTTAAAGTTGAGATTGGATTGATTAAGATCAGGATATTAGAAGTGAGGAGTGCTACTCAAGCCAGATAAGCGTGGCTTGTCGGCCTGTTTGTCCCTCTTTACGATATGAGAAAAAATCTTGGTTATTTTGGTAGGTACATAGATTAGAGTAGTAAATATCGAGAACGCCAACACGATTTAACCGCTGAGTGGCTAAAAGATTCATGTCTGCTAACCATTTTCCACTACTGCTGGCTGAAAAGGCATCCTCTGCTTGCGTATCCACATCGATAAACTGCTGCTTCACTTCATCTCCGACTTCAAAACTCGCACGACCAATCGCGGGACCAATCCATGCCATTAAATCAGTGCAATCTAATGCTTTGACGGCTTGTTCAAGAATACCATCACACAACCCACGCCAGCCGGCATGTACTGCAGCCACTTTCGTTCCCGCTTTATCACAAAAAAGCACAGGAAGGCAGTCGGCAGTCATCACGCAGCAGACTTGATGTTTAGTGCTCGTTAATGAACCATCAAGGTTATTACCTAACGATGTAGTGCTTGCTAAAGGCAGAGAGATAAGGTTAGTAGAGTGAGTTTGGTTAAGCCAAACTGGTGCACTAGGCAGCTCACCAGCTTTTAGTAATAACAAACGATTTTTTTCAACTGAATGAATATCATCTCCAACATGAGCCCCAACATTAAAACTGTCAAATGGGCTCTGACTGAACCCATCCTTTCGTAACGTACTTAACGCTTTGACATTGTTAGCTGCTGGCCAGTTTGGAATGATGAAATTCATCAGATCTCGTCTTCACCCTTTTCGAGCATATCCGCACGTAGCATTTCACGCAGTGCGATAATATCATCTGGGATAGGGGCAAGGAATTTTACTACTTCACCGGTAATTGGATGTTCAAATTTTAGCATTGCCGCATGAAGTGCTTGACGATCAAAGCCTCTTAACATACCGATAAGCTCTGGTGATGCTTCTTTAGGCAAACGAGGACGTCCACCATACACCTGATCTCCCACTAATGGGTGTTGAAGGTGCGACATGTGCACACGGATCTGATGGGTACGACCTGTCTCAAGACGTAAGCGGATACGGGTATGAATTCGATAGTGCTCAGCCACTCTAAAGTGAGTTACCGCATCTTTTCCTAACTCATGCACAGCCATCTGGGTACGCTTCGTTGGGTGACGACCAATCGGTTTCTCAATGGTGCCACCAGCGGTCATTTTACCAATAACAATCGCTTCATATTCACGTGTGATTTTATGCTTTTGCAATGCACGTACCAAACGAGTTTGAGCACGAACACTTTTTGCAACCACCATGAGGCCGGTTGTGTCTTTATCAAGACGATGCACGATGCCTGCTCGAGGAACTTCTGCAATGTCTGGATAGTGATGCAATAGGGCATTCAAGATCGTACCATCTGGCGTGCCAGCACCTGGGTGAACCACTAAACCTCTTGGTTTATTGATGACTAGGATATCTTCATCTTCATAAACGATATCTAATGGAATGTCTTGGGCAATCCAACGCTCTTCATCATCAAGGTCAGCGCGGATAACGATCTCTTCGCCTCCATATACACGAATGCGAGGTTTGGCAACCACTTTACCATCCATGACAACGCTGCCGTTTAAAATCCACTCTTTCACTCGCGCACGAGAGTAATCTGTGAACAATTCTGCCACTGCTTGATCAATTCGTTGACCAAGTTGACTCTCTTTTATCGTATCTGTTAATTCTATTTGTTGGGCCATATCGAACTTTTTCAAAAACCATGGGACTAATAAGTCGCACGCTAGGTAAATAGATGTAATAATCCTATTGTATCCGCTATTGGACTTTTTCTATATCGGATTCTCTGTTTTTTTATCAAGGAAGCTTTTCCAGCAATGAAACGCCTAACTATTTCAGCTCTATTATCTGTCGCATTATTGGCAGGTTGTTCAAGCAGTGACGACATCGTTCCGGACACTCCCCCCGCAGAACTCTATTCTGAAGCCCAACAGTCACTGAAAACTGGAGACTGGACCAATGCGATAAAGAAATTAGAAGCACTTGATTCACGATACCCTTTTGGCGCTTATTCCGAACAGGTTCAATTAGATCTTATTTTCGCTTATTACAAGAGTGATGATCTGGCGTTAGGGCTTGCGAGCATCTCACGTTTCAATCGTTTGAATCCAACTCATGAGAAATCAGATTGGGTACTGTATATGCGTGGTTTGACCTATATGGCGCAAGACCGAAGCTTTATGCATGACTTGTTTAATATTGATCGCTCAGATCGCGATCCTGAGCCAGCTCGCTCTGCTTTTAAGGATTTTAAGAAGTTGCTTGAGCGCTATCCAAATAGTCTTTACGCCAATGACGCTAGAAAAAGAATGGCATCACTTAAAAACCGCTTAGCCAATTATGAACTGGCCACTGCCGATTTTTATATTCGACGTGAAGCGTGGATATCAGCGATCAATCGTAGCCAAGAATTACAGCGTACCTACCCAAACACCAATGCGGCAAGAAAATCTCTTGAACTCATGTTGGTTGCTTATGAAGAACTGGAGTTGGATGACGCAATATTGCGTACTGAGGCGATGATTGCCGCAAATCCTGCAGATTAAATAACAGTTAGAATATTGACGAAAAGAGCAGTGAAAAGTTGGGGTTGAACTCAGCCCCTAAAAACCTTCATTTCTAGTGCTCAGCCCCCCCATACTCTAATATTTTTTCATTGGCATCAAGTCATTCTGAGCAAATAAATACAATCTTTTTGTTTACGATCACAGTTGAAATTGTTTATTCGCGCTCATGACAAAAAAGTGATCTGGATCACATTTATTTTTACTGAGATAAGTAATCTGAAGTTAACCCAACAAGGGGTCGTATAGAGGAAAGCATTTATGACAGTAGAAATCATCGGCACTAACATCGACATTACTCCTGCTATTCGTGAACGTATTGAGGCCAAGTTTAAAAAATTAGATAAATGGCAAGCTGATATCACAGGCCGTCATGCTGGAATTACTAAACGTGCAAATGGCCAACACAAGGTTGAAGCATATATTTCTCTTGCTGGAGGCAAACTCGTTGCTTCGGCGGAACAAGATGACCTATTTGGTGCAATTAGAGAGACACTACAAAAATTAGAACGCCAAATGAACAAGCAGCAACACAAATCTGAGTCGCGTAGAGCGAGTCATTCAGAATCACCAGTAGAAAATGACATTGAAGAAGAGCTGGATTCTGAAGAGGTATAAATACCCAAATTAAAAAACAAGGATACTAATACAACAACGCCTCAATGCTTGCATTGAGGCGTTGTTGTTTATGATGATATAAATTTCTTGACGATAACAGCTGGCTTGCTTATTGTGATTATCATAACGAAAATACAAAATCTGGCTCAACTGGCTGAGACAAATCGAATTTAGAAGCCTCCACTGAATCGGAGGCTTTTTTAAGGAATAAAACATGACGGAACCGCAATACTCACTTGATGAGATCAGATTAAGACTAAACGATATTGATAATGAGCTTTTAACACTGATCTCTGAACGAAGAAAACTCAGTATTGAAGTCGCTAAAAGTAAAGTCGAGACGTCAAAACCAGTACGAGATGCCAAACGAGAACAGCAACTTCTGGTTAAATTGATCAATAATGGTAAGAAGCACAATCTAGATGCTCACTACATTACACAACTGTTCCATACTATTATCGAAGACTCGGTGCTACTTCAGCAGCAATACTTACAGAATCTCGCTAATCCTCAGTTAAGCCGAAAACCAATTGCAAGAGTCGCCTATCTCGGGGCTAAAGGCTCCTACTCCAATTTAGCCAGTCGACGATATTTCAGTAAGAAAAACACTGAACTCGCGGAGCTGGGTTGTGAGAATTTTAAAGAAGTGGTTAAAACAGTTGAATCTGGTCACGCTGAGTATGGTGTACTACCGATTGAAAACACCAGTTCTGGTTCAATCAATGAAGTGTTTGACCTATTGCAGCACACCACTCTTTATATCGTAGGGGAAATAACCCAGTCGATTGACCACTGTATTTTAACAACATCAGACAGCTCATTAGAGGACATTACAACCCTCTATTCTCACCCGCAGCCTTTGCAGCAGTGCAGTGAATTTTTAAGTCGCTTAGACAGTGTGGCGTTAAAATCCTGTGTCAGTACCGCTGACGCGATGGTTGCAGTAAAAGAACTAGACTCTCCACATGTTGGTGCTATTGGTAATGCATCCAGCGGTAAACTGTATGGACTTCAATCGATTCACGGTAGCATTGCGAACCAAACTGAGAACTATACTCGCTTTATTGTCGTTGCCCGTAAGCCTGTCGAAGTATCAGAGCAAATCCCTTCAAAAACGACGCTGATCATGTCAACCGCCCACGACGCTGGTTCATTGGTTGAATCATTATTAGTGCTTCAAAAACACAACATCAACATTAATAAACTAGAATCTAGACCCATCCTTGGCAACCCGTGGGAAGAGATGTTTTATATGGATTTAAAAGCCAATATTAAATCTGACGAAATGAAACTGGTTATTGATGAGCTAACGGTAATTACTAAATATCTCAAAGTACTAGGTTGCTATCCCATTGAAAATGTAGAACCGGTACAACCGAATATCAAAGAGTCCTAATCCCCTCACTGATACAACCCGCCACCCTCTCTATGGCGGGTCTTTTTGAGTCAAGTTCAAATAAATGACACCTATATGCAACATTTGCATAAAAAAACCTTATGATTGTTTGCCTAATGAATCACAAGGCTAATTTTGACTGTCAAGCACTTAACGAATATTGCTTTTTTTCTTCTCTTATTGGTTACTTCCCTTTATGCAAAAGCAAGCTCTTCCACGTTAACAATCCTCAATTGGGAAGGCTACCTATCTCCCCAAGTCATTGAGATATGGGAACAAAAAAGTGGCAGTACTCTTGAGCAACTCTTTTTCAGTAATATGGCGCAACGAGATGAAATCATTAGTAACAATCAATATGGCAATATCGATTTGATCGTCAGTGATGAAGTTACTGCGCGCTACTTTGCTTCAAAAAATCAATTCGCTCCTCTTTCAAACACCGAAGTACCTAATCTTATCAACTCAAATAAAAGCTGGAGAACGCAGTGCGGAACTCACTCAGCCCCCTATTTTTGGGGCTCTTTAGGTCTAGCGTATCGAAGTGATAAATTGAAGCAGCCACCAAACTCTTGGCACTCGATTCTACAACCTGAAAAATACCTCTCTGGCCATATCAGTATGTTGGGAGATTACTCTGAACTACTGCTTCCCTCCTTGTTTGTTAGACACCAGAGTGTGACAAGTAACGATAAGCGCTTACTCAATGAAATACACCAAGAGCTGTTAGAACAGGTTCCTTTCATGTTGGGATACGGCAACCCTACCACTCTCATTACTCAAGCGAATAATCGACAACAACTCTATCTCGCCATGGCGTTTAGTGGTGATGAAGTCACGTTAAATTCCGAGACACACTCCAAACAGTGGAAGTTCATCATTCCCAAAGAGGGCACTCTGATTTGGGTAGACTGCTTAGCGGTTGCACATACCAGTAAGAATAAAAAGTTAGCCTATGATTTCATTAACTTTATAAACAGAAAAGAGATAGCAAAGATCAACGCTCAAAGTATGGGGTATTCACCAACAACTGATCAACATACATTAACCAATGCCCAGTTTTATTCACATCAAGATCGCTCAAGCATCTATGAAAAAAACACTATCGCCGCTTCGATCATGAAGTCGTTTAAAACGTTACAGGCCACTCGTCAATGAACTTAAGCAAGCGTCTTATCGTATTAATTATTCCCGTTATTTTATTGAGCTACGGTTTAGTCACTTATAAGATATTTAATGAAGAGAAGTCTGCAATCCAACAGCTTGAAAAGCAGAAGATTGCCCTTGGTCTGTCTGAGCTAGCCAGTTATCACTCCTACTATTTAACCTTTTTGAATAGTTATGTCTATGCTCTTAAAGAGAGTGGCACGCTTCAAGAGTTCATCCATAATAGTGATGACCAGTATCGCCACATTGATTTGAGTGAATCACTAGACAGAGCACTATCTGAGCTAGATATGAGCCACAGCGCCATCACCTCTGTCTCTTTGCTTTCACCACAACTCCAGACCCTGTTTTATTATGAGAGTAGCCAGGATCCTTTTGCTAAGCAGCCGCAAGAACAAAAAGAGTTCGTTCAACATGAGTTAAATGCTTTGCAGAATCAAAAATCAGGGCTGGTCACAAATCAAGAGGGACAGACCTCACTCATACGATACATGTTAATTGATACCCGAACGTTATCGACAGCTGAGGCAGGTCAAGTAGACCATACCTTGGCATTGACCGTAACTATCGAAGCACAACAATTAAACCTGAAAATTATGCAGATGAATGGCTACTACCAGACAGAAGTAACCTTCTCTGATAGCCGTGTTCTTCCCCATGATTCACAGGCTCATACCGTCGCACTGAATAATAATACCTACCTCTTTTTTAAGCCCAATGCTCACTACTTAGATAGTAAGATTTCCTCACTATTTGTTCGCTTAATTAGCGGGTTTCTACTCCTTATTATTACCTCAACAGCAACACTGCTGATTTTGATACGTCACTATGTGATCAACCCAGTATGTCAATTGGATAAACAACTCAACCAGCTCGATTGCAAAGCGATAGAGAATTTAACGCCATCTGGTAAGAATGATGAAGTCGGTCGCCTATCCCGTAAGTTTCACAATATGTATAGCGAACTTAATGCCGCATACCTGAAAAGCAAACAACTCGCTGAAAATGATCAACTGACTCAACTCGCTAACCGGTATCGCTTTAACAATGAAGTCGAAAACCAGCTTAACCATTGTGACCCCGACACACATAAGATCAGTATTATCTATATTGATCTCGACAACTTTAAGACCATCAATGACCAATATGGCCATACCATTGGTGATCAATTACTGGCTGACTTTTCTGAACAGTTAACGCTACTAATTGATAACTTTAGTTCTACGCACCGTCAATATTGTATCGCAGCCCGCCTTTCCGGTGATGAATTTGCCATTGCGATCACATCGGAACGTTTAGGGCAACAACTTGAAAGCAAACTATCAGCAACTATTATCAGTTGGTTTCATTGCGGTTATCGCTTTAAAAATAACACATTACCAGTAACGGCCAGTATTGGTATCGCTTGCTTTCCTGATAACGGTGTTGATCTCGACCAACTCATCTCTAAAGCCGATACCGCTATGTATCAAGCAAAAAAATTAGGAAAAAATCAGCTCTTTTATTATTCGCAGCAATTAGACCAAGAGATGCAGCGCATACAACAAATTGAGAAAGAGCTGAGAACGCACAATTTTGATGACATTTTTAATCTGGTTTACATGCCCTATGTTCATGCATCGAATAAGCAGTTAATTGGTTTTGAAGCTCTATTACGCTGGAGTTCTCCAACTTTAGGTCTCGTCAGCCCTGATGAGTTTATTCCTATTACAGAAAAAATTGGCTTGTATGCTTCGATCGATCGCTGGGTATTAAAAAACGCCATGTCTTATTACCACACATTGGCGCAGATCGTTGGCTTTAAATTTCAGCTCTCTATCAACCTATCTTCTGCCAACTTAAACTCCATCAATTTGGCCAACTATATTATTCAGATATCTGAACAATACCGAATCACACCAGAATTGATTGAATTAGAGTTAACGGAGACCTTTGATGCATCCGTCACTCAATACTCTTTACTCTGTAAGCTGAACGAATACGGGTTCCAATTAGCTATTGATGATTTTGGTTCAGGCTTTACCTCTATGACACAGTTAGCAGAGTACCCTGTCCAAAAAATCAAACTAGACCGAGTTTTCTTAAATACACTGAGCAACAGTAAAAAAAGGCAGATAATCAAACCCCTTATTGAGCTTTGCCATTCACAATCGATGATAGTGACAGCCGAAGGAATTGAAACAGAAGAGATGTCTCGATGGTTATCAGACTTCCAATGTGACCTACTGCAGGGGTACTATTATGGAAAACCTATGGCACTCAACGAAATCCCCCAATGGTTGTCAGATTATGAAAGAAGGCAAATAAATGAAAACAGTGATTATCTCATCGCTAAACCCAGCTAAAATCAGTGCTGTTAAAGAAGCGTTCACCCTCAGTTTCCCCGGGCAAACCTTTGACTACATAGGAGTGTCTGTAGATAGTGAAGTTCCAGACCAACCGATGAGTTGTGAAGAGACAAAATCAGGCGCATTAAACCGAATTAAAAATGCCAAAATGGCCTTTACTGGTGCTGACTATTACGTTGCCCTTGAAGCGGGGATTGAAGGAAATGTCACTTTCGCTTGGATGGTAATTAATGACAATATTCGTCATGGTGAGTCACGTTCGTCCAGCTTAATGCTTCCACCAGCCGTCATAAAAGAGGTGGCGAAAGGTGACGAATTGGGTGATGTCATGGACAGACAGTTCAACACTGACAATATAAAACAGAAAGGCGGAGCCATTGGATTACTCACCAACAACCTACTAACTCGAAGTAGTGTCTATCAGCAAGCGCTCATTTTAGCCTTGATTCCGTTTGTTCACTCTGAGAGGTTTTAAGTCTCGATTCAATCCGCCTTTTTCTCTTCAGAAAGCAGGGTCTGTAACCACTCTTTATCGAGTTCAGAGTGGTTTTTCAACTCATTCGATCCGCGCGTAATTGTCGCAATACCTACCCCTAATAATTGGCTAATTTGCCGCTGGCTTAAGTCGCCTTTTAATAACTCATGAAAAATATTCACCCGAGCTAATAATACATCTCGCTCATCGGGAGTCATCAGCATAGTGAGCAATAGAGAGTGTTGCTCATCATCTGCAGATTGTTTAATTAAATCCATAAGCTGTTGCCAATTATTAAAATCGGGGGTTAATGACATGACGACCTCATTTCGATAGACAGGTGAACATTATATACCGAAATTTATCTCTAGCCTTAGTGTTAATATCGTGTTTTCCGCTCACTTTGACTCAAAAAGCTTCCCTTGACGCCTAAAAGATCACGATAGTAAGTCTCAAACATCAAGATATTCTGTACATAACCGCGTGTCTCTTTGAACGGGATAGACTCAATGAATGCATAAGCATCAAGTTCACCATTGGTTCTTTTACGCCACTGTTTCACTCGATGAGGTCCGGCGTTATAACCTGCTAAAGCATATATACGGTTATCTTCGTACTGCTCAAGTAAGCCTTTCAAATAACTACTACCAATATCCATATTGACTGAAATATCATATAGACTGTCGTCCCCTTGATATGTAATCCCCATCTTTTTAGCAGTATATCTCGCGGTTGTTGGCATGATCTGCATAAGACCTCTTGCCCCAACAGGTGAGTTAGCTTGTGGGAACAACGCACTCTCTTGTCTAGATAGCGCCATCATAGTAATTTTATCCACACTGGATTGATCGCTGTATATGTCAAACCACCCTTGATGTGCAATGGGAAAACGTAAACTAATATGCCCCCACAATCGGCCCTTGATAGTGGCCAATACAGTGAAATGGGGCCAGCGCTGCTCTGAGGCATACGAAGCAAGCTCTAAGGCCTGTTTTTCATCACTTCGTTTTAATAAATATTGCCATTCGGATCTAGCAGATGAGAACTTATCGAGGATTAATAACTCTTTAATACGAAGTAATGACGGTTCAAACTGTGCAATATTTTCAAAGCTATTGGCTGCCACCCTCATCGGATAGCGAATCGGTTTATTCAACGCATTCGCCGCTGCTACACTGTAAAAATTACGTTGGCCGAGCAGTTTAGCAAGTCGTTCTTTGCCTTCACTCTCTTTGCCCGTTTCTAGTTCCGCTCTCGCTTTCCAATACTGCCAACGCAGACTGAGTCGCTCCTCTTTAGGCAGCAGAGCAACCCAACGTTCAATCCCCTTCCAATCGACTTCCTGCACCGCTAAGCGAATTCTACGTTCAATCAACTTGATCGATGATGCGTTCTCGATCACTTTATCTCGCCAAGTAATCAGTTCATCATTACTGGTGGTAAACAGACGAAAAGCCGCGTATTCGGAGAGTGATTGCATGGTTTCTGCAGAAAGGTGCTGTCCAGTCACCGTCAGCGGGTACTGCTTAACCGCCTCTTTAATGTCTTTTCTAACCAGTCGTTTGTAGCTGATTTCCACTAAGCGTTGATTTAATGCAGTCACTTTACTTCGTTTGGAGAATTCAGCCACTGTTTGCGGGTTCTGATATAGGTCGAGAATGTCGCGACCCATTTTCTCACTATCCTTACTGTTCAGCTTTGAATTCAAGTGTTTTAGTAACCCTGCATTTTTCTGCTCAAAGACCAATAACATTCTTTGTAAAATCAACTCATCTGTCAGTTGATTTGCACTGTTCCACGCTTTAATTAACGGGTCACAGGCATCATCAATCGAGGTGCCTTTTAACCACAACTTATTGGCGCCTTGCCACGCGGCTTTCTCTTCACCTTGTGCCAATTTTGCCCGGAAGTAATAACATCGTAGATTTTCACTATGCGGTTCGTTCGGGAAGTACTCGGTAAAGTCATCCCATCTTTTACGGCTACCTAACGTTGTTAAGTAGTAATAAGGCAGCGAACTCACAAAAGGGAGCTCATCATACTGTTTAGAAAAAGAGCTAATTTCATCTGGCGTTTTCTGCTCCAACTTCTTTAGTAGAAAGGAGTAATCAAGATAGGGCGTTAACGAATAGTGTTCTAATTTTTTACGAAGTCGTTGATACTCGTTAAAATCATTATTTGCTAAGCTCTGTTGCGCTAATTTATAGTTTTGTCGTTGCTGCTCTACCGCTGTTGTTGCATTAGTTTGCGCACTAAAAGCAACAATTAGAGTAATTGTGAATGCGACTCTCTTTCGAATCTGTAGGCAATGTCCACGTAACGTCATACTTATTGGGACCCTTTAACAACTGAATAGATTTATATCCATTTTAAACCGAAATTTGCATTTAAAACTGGTAAACTTTGTATCAATATTAGTAAAACTATCAAACGACTTCAAAGTTTTGGAATCATTTTCATTAATCAACATTATTGAGACTTAATCGGTTATGGCTGAATACGTATATACAATGTCTAGGGTGAGCAAAATTGTGCCCCCGAAAAGACAAATCCTTAAAGACATCTCTCTCAGTTTCTTCCCAGGCGCAAAAATTGGCGTATTGGGCTTAAATGGCTCAGGTAAATCAACACTTCTTAAAATTATGGCTGGCCTTGATACCGATATTGATGGCGAAGCACGCCCGCAATCCGGTCTAAAAGTAGGTTATTTACCTCAAGAGCCGGTTCTAGATGAGTCAAAAACCGTTCGCGAGATTGTTGAAGAAGCTGTTTCTGATGTCGCTGGTGCATTAACTCGCCTTGATGAAGTGTATGCCGCTTACGCAGAAGAAGGGGCTGATTTTGATGCACTAGCCAAAGAGCAGGGCGAACTTGAAGCGCTGATTCAATCAAAAGATGGTCATAACTTAGAAAACGCGCTCGAACGTGCAGCCAATGCATTAAGGCTTCCAGAGTGGGACGCTAAGATTGAGCTTCTATCTGGTGGTGAACGCCGCCGTGTAGCTATTTGCCGGCTGCTACTAGAAAAGCCTGACATGTTGCTCCTTGATGAACCGACCAACCACTTGGATGCAGAGTCTGTGGCTTGGTTAGAGCACTTCTTGGTAGATTACAGCGGAACCGTTGTGGCAATTACCCATGACCGTTATTTCCTTGATAATGCTGCTGGTTGGATTCTTGAACTTGACCGTGGTGAAGGGATCCCTTGGGAAGGCAACTACACCTCATGGCTAGAACAGAAAGATGACCGTTTGAAGCAAGAAGCCTCTACCGAAAATGCTCGCCAAAAGACCATTGCCAAAGAGCTGGAGTGGGTTCGTCAAAATCCGAAAGGACGCCAAGCTAAATCAAAAGCGCGTATGGCTCGATTTGAAGAACTGAGTACTGGCGACTACCAAAAACGAAATGAGACCAATGAGCTGTTTATCCCACCCGGTGAACGCTTAGGTGACAAAGTTCTTGAAGTGACCAACCTAACCAAATCGTTTGGTGATCGCGTCTTGATCGATGATCTTAGCTTTAGTATGCCTAAAGGCGCTATTGTCGGAATTATTGGTGCCAATGGCGCCGGTAAATCAACACTGTTTAAAATGTTAAGCGGCACAGAAGAAGCAGATTCTGGTTCCATTGAACTGGGTGATACGGTGAAGTTAGCGTCTGTTGACCAGTTCCGCGACAGCATGAACGATGACAATACGGTTTTCCAAGAGATCTCTGAAGGCTCCGATATTATCCGTATCAACAACTACGAAGTTCAATCTAGAGCTTACTGCTCGCGCTTTAACTTCAGAGGCAATGATCAGCAGAAGCGCATTGGCGACCTCTCTGGTGGTGAACGTAACCGTGTTCACTTAGCGAAGCTTCTTAAAACGGGTGGTAATGTTCTGTTACTCGATGAACCGACCAATGACTTAGATGTTGAGACATTGCGAGCACTGGAAGAGGCTCTTCTTGAGTTCCCTGGTTGTGCCATGGTTATCTCACATGACCGTTGGTTCTTAGACCGTATTGCAACTCACATTTTAGATTATCGCGATGAAGGCCAAGTGAACTTCTTTGAAGGTAACTATACGGAGTACAGTGATTGGATTAAGAAAACACTAGGTGCTCAAGCTGCGGAACCTCACCGCATAAAATATAAGCGTATAAGTAAATAGTGACTCCACAGCATTAAAGCCAAGAATATTGGCTTTAATGCTGCCTTTCAGTCCTGATATCACAATTTACAAAACCGACAAGGTAATAATGGTAACTTAGTTCAATTCCAAGACAGCAAAAACGTTTCATTTTTCTCTTTCGTGATATAACTTGTCTACTAATCGCTAATTTACAGTACTCCATACACTATTTATGCCTGATAACTTTCGAATCTCCATCTCACACAACAAAGGCACTCACTTTATTTCGGTTTCTAAAAAGACTCGAAACATTGTGTTCTCATCCCTTGTCACCATTATTTTGTCTTTAGTGTTAACCACCATTGCCGTTAAGCACTTCTATTTCAAAAGCACCGTCTCCTCTCAAGCGATCACTGAGCTAGAGAGCGACCAGCAAGCGCTGCTTGGGAAACTTCAAGAGAAAAACCTCAATCGTAATGAGTTAATTAAGCAATTAGCACAAAAGCAGAGTGATCTGCTGGTTTTAGAACAACGAGTTCATGACGTTGAATCCGTCTTAGGGATCAATAGCAATCCAGAAGAAGAGCGACAATCTTCATTTGAACAGGTATTAGAAAAGCGTATTGATACTGCGGTCATCGACTCATCAGTCCGTTCAACCATGTTTCGGATGATCCCTAACGGTATCCCTCTTGAAATCAGCCGATACTCTTCAAAATTTGGCCGTAGGACCAACCCAATTACTAAGAAGCGTCATAACCACCTAGGCATAGACATGACCTGTAAGCGCGGAACTGAAATTTTTTCACCCGCGGATGGTGTTGTCGAGTATGTTCGACCGAGTAATAAAGGGTATGGCAATCTATTGAAGGTTCAGCATAGCTTTGGTTTCATGACCATGTATGCGCATCTACAAGGCTTCAATGTAAAGATGGGACAGTTTGTTAAAAAAGGCGATCTTATTGCTAAATGCGGTAATTCCGGCGATTCAACAGGTTCGCACCTGCATTATGAAGTGCGATTTTTAAGACGAGCTATCAACCCCCAACCATTTATGGACTGGACACCGGATAAATTTGAACTGCTTTTTGAAAAGGAACGCAGCATAAAGTGGCAACCTTTGGTGGCGGTATTCAACAACCTAGTGAAAATGCAGGTTCAGTTAACGCAAATCCCAACCATAAAAGATCAAAAAACGGTCGCTAATATTGAATCGGATATCGTCGCAAAAAATCACTAATCCCAATGAATTAGAGACAAAAATGCCGTGAATTATCACGGCATTTTTATTGCTGTAGATGTTTATATAACGTGCTGATTAACTCTCGCGATGAATGGCATCATGAGCTTGTCTAAGTAGGTTCTTACTCTCTTTCATAAACTGTTGTGAGTAATCGCCAAACCACGTTTCAACCTCTTTAAATGACTCAACAAACTGAGGTTTGTCTTTATTTTCTAAAAGGGATATTGCATCACCAAAGCGTTGATGGAAGCGTTTTATCATCTCCAAATTCTCTGGTGCAGACATAATAATATCAGCATACAGATTTGGATCTTGAGCAAACAAACGACCCACCATGGCAATCTCTAACCGGTAAATTGGTGAGCTTAAACTCAGTAATTGCTCAATATTGGGATCTTCTTGAGAAAGGTGGAGACCATAAGCGAAAGAGGTAAAGTGACGAAGTGCTTGAATCAAAGTCATACCGTTGTCATGATCCATCGCATCAATGTCTCTAATCGTTGCTCCCCAAATCTGAAACTGCTCTTTTAACCAGGCATACTGCTCAGGATAGCGTCCTTCACAGCATACAATGACCTGCTTAGCCAAACTTGGAATATCAGGTCCAAACATGGGATGCAGCCCTACCACCGGGCCACTGTGTACTTCTAACATGGCCTGTAAAGGCCGACGTTTAACAGAGGTTAGATCACACAAAATGCAATCCGCTGGTAAGTTTTTCAGCTTAAGAATCGTCTCTTCAGTAAGATCAATCGGAACTGAAATCACCACCATACCTACATCCGATAAAATCTGATCGGCACGATCCCAGTCATTACGACCTAAAATTCTAACCTCATAGCCAGACAGAGAGAACATGCGTGCAAACAGACCACCAAGTTGCCCATGACCACCCACAATCACTATCGGTTTAAGTGTCGGTTTTAAGCACTTAAAACCAGAGTCATTTTCACTGCTGTAAGACTCTCGCATGGTACGACGAAGGATATCTTCTATCAGAGCACCAGGTACCCCTTTACTCTCAGCCTCTTCACGGCGCGAGGCCAACATTGCCGCTTCACGCTCAGGTACATAAATAGGGAGGCCATGTTTACTCTTAACTTCACCTACTTTTTCCACCAAAGCCAGACGTCGAGCTAATAGCTCAACCATCTGCTTATCTACATCATCAATATCGACTCTTAACTCGTCCAGCTCCGCTGACATCACCCTATCCTTTCAAACGATCTTCTAAAAATGGTACCAATTCTTTGTGCGTATGACGTAGTAGTGTCTCAGTTACTGCCCAGTTAATACAAGCATCGGTGATTGAAACACCGTACTCCATCTCATTTCTAGGCAGATCGGCAGATTGATTGCCTTCATTAAGATGGCTTTCAATCATTAAACCAATAATTGAACGGTTGCCTTCTCTTATTTGATGGATAACATCTTCAGCAACGAGTGTCTGTCTGCGGTAATCTTTACGTGAATTTGCATGACTGCAGTCAATCATCAATGAGGCATCTAAATCTGACTTGGCCATCTCTTGCTCGCACTCAGTGACAGAGACAGAGTCATAGTTAGTCTGTGGACCACCACGTAAAATCACATGACCGTCTGGGTTTCCTTGAGTATTCAGAAGAGCGACTTGTCCTTCACGGTTGATCCCCATGAACTTGTGCCCTGACGCTGCTGCTTGCATAGCATTAATTGCAGTAGAAAGGCTACCGTCAGTACCATTTTTAAATCCTACCGGCACAGAAAGGCCGCTGGCCATCTCACGGTGAGTTTGTGATTCTGTGGTTCTTGCACCAATAGCAGCCCAACTGAATGTGTCACCAATGTACTGCGGTGAGATAGGGTCTAATGCTTCTGTGGCTAATGGAATCTCCATTTCAGACAGTTGAACCAATAACTCTCTGGCGATATGTAACCCACCCTCAACGTCAAAGGAACCATCTAAATGAGGATCGTTAATCAATCCTTTCCATCCAACTGTAGTTCTCGGTTTTTCAAAGTAGACTCGCATCACCATGTATATTTGATCGCCTAACTGCTCAGACAACGCTTTAAATTTCTTTGCATACTCCAGCGCGGCATCAATGTCATGGATTGAACAAGGGCCACAAACGACCAATAAGCGGTGATCTTTTTTATGGATAATGTTTGAGATTGTTTCACGGGAGGTTTGAATAAACTGACGCGCTTTGTCACTCAGTGGCAACTTCTCTTTTAGTTGATTTGGCGTAATCAACACTTGTTCATTACTAATGTGAATATTACTTAATGGACTCTTTTTCATCTCAAACACCCTGTAAACTTAACTTTCCAAAATTGTTTTTCATCGTTAACAAACGCTGTAAACACAAGATAACAAGTTCTCAGCTCATTGCAAGTGTAAAGCAATAAAAACATAGCTGTAAATATAAATTTACAGTTAACTAATAATGATCGTTATCGCCTACGTTATAATCACCCCATCCTCGCTGCCACTCCATTCGAAAACGTTGTGAGTCTTCCTCGCTGTCACACACTCCATTATAACTTTGGCCCGATAGGCCGATTTGATAGGCATGATTTGGATTACAGTACTCAGAAATGCCCGTTAAATAGCCCTCTTCATAAGATGAGTAATCCACAGATTGAGTACTATTTTCACCTAGCTCACTCAAACGGTTCGGCGTTCTTTGATTCAACCCTTTAGAGCCATCACGAAAACCAAGTTCTTGCCAGCGTCCCTCTTTTGCCAATTCACTGATGCCACTACTGCAACCGACCAAAGTAATCACCGTTAAAGCTAATAGACACTTTTTCATTATAATCCCTCATATGAAAAAAGGTGTGCTGAAAACAGCACACCTTTTATAGCACTTTTGACAATCGTCTCGTGTGCGTTACTTCTTAGTAAGTTTCTCTCTGATACGAGCTGACTTACCAGAACGCTCACGTAGGTAGTACAACTTGGCACGACGTACTGCACCACGACGCTTGACAGTAATGCTGTCAATGATAGGTGAGTGAGTTTGGAAAGAACGCTCAACGCCTTCACCGTTCGAGATTTTACGAACTGTGAATGCAGAGTGAAGTCCACGGTTACGAACTGCGATTACAACGCCTTCGAATGCCTGTGTACGCTCACGCTCACCTTCTTTTACTTTAACCTGAACTACTACAGTATCACCTGGAGCAAATTTAGGTATGTCTTGTCTTAGTTGCTCTTCTTCAAGAGCCTTGATGATGTTACTCATTGTAATAATATCCTAGAATAAACTGATACTAATTTCTTAACTATTACTCTGCTTATGTTCACGAATGAACTGAGCAAGTAATAATTCCTGTTCGTCAGTCAGAGCTAGATTTTCCAAGAGCTCTGGTCTTCTTAACCAAGTTCGGCCTAACGACTGTTGTAGTCGCCACAGACGAATATCCTGATGGTTTCCGGATTTCAGTACCTTAGGCACTTCAACTCCATCTAACGCTTCAGGACGAGTGTAATGTGGACAATCTAACAAGCCATTTGCAAAAGAGTCCTCTTCTGCTGACGCAAAGTCTCCTAATACACCAGGAATAAACCTAGCGACAGAATCGATTAACGTCATGGCGGGTAGTTCACCACCTGTAAGCACAAAATCTCCAATTGACCATTCTTCATCAACTTCAGACTGTATTATGCGCTCATCGATACCTTCATAGCGGCCACAAATAAGCAATAAATTGTCATTTGTTGCCAACTCCTCAACACCCGCTTGATCCAGCTTACGGCCTTGAGGTGATAGGTATATTACTTTCGTCTTTCCCGGGGCAGACTGTTTGGCGGTTGTTATGGCATCGCGCAAAGGCTGAACCATCATCAACATACCAGGGCCGCCACCGTAAGGTCTGTCATCGACAGTACGATGTTTGTCATAAGTGAAATCTCGAGGATTCCATGTTTCTAATGACAACAAACCTTTTTTAACCGCTTGGCTAGTGACCCCAAAATCAGTAACCGCTCGGAACATTTCAGGAAAGAGGCTTATTACGCCAACCCACATGTGTTCACTCGCTATACTTAGGGGCTAGAATCCAGGATCCCAGTCAACTTCGATCCGTTGAGCAGTGCGATCAATTGATTTGATTACCTGCCCATCAAGAAACGGGATTAAGCGTTCCTTTTTACCAAAAGCATCTTTGAGGTTTGCTTTGACTACCAAAACATCATTGGAACCCGTTTCCATTAGGTCTACGACCTCGCCAAGACCGTAGCCTTGAACGTTGGTCACTTCCATTCCAAATAATTCACGCCAGTAGAACTCATCTTCTGACAATTTTGGTAAAGCGCTGGCAGCAACTCCAATTTCAAGATTAGTGTATGTTTGAGCTTCTTCTCGAACATCTAATCCATCCAGTTTGCAGACCAAACCTTTGTGGCGTTTCCAGCTCTCAACAGAGATCTCGACCCACTCACCCCGAACATTTACATGTAAGGGTTTATAATCAAAAATGTTTTCAGCTATATCTGTGTAAGAAACCACTTTCAACCAACCACGAATACCATAGGAAGATCCAAACTTACCTACAACAATAATTTCGTCTTGCTTACTCATTGATTCTTTACCTTCAACCGACACTAAATTAAGCCGCTTTTTTCGCGTCTTTAACTAGTTTTGCTACGCGATCAGACAGACCAGCACCTTCGCCGACCCAATGGTCAACGCGGTCAAGATCTAAACGAAGACCTTCTTCCTGTCCTTTAGCTAGCGGGTTAAAGAAACCTACTTT
Organism: Aliivibrio kagoshimensis; assembly: GCF_050337105.1. Taxonomy (NCBI): domain Bacteria; kingdom Pseudomonadati; phylum Pseudomonadota; class Gammaproteobacteria; order Vibrionales; family Vibrionaceae; genus Aliivibrio; species Aliivibrio kagoshimensis. The sequence goes on along the minus strand of NZ_JAKJSQ010000046.1, from coordinate 13,918 downwards.
CTCAATGTAACGACCTGTTGCTTTATAGCGCTGGTCAGCTACAACGATTTGGTAGAATGGACGCTTCTTAGCGCCGTGACGTGCTAAACGAATGGTAACCATATCGTCCTCTTTATTACTTAAATAAAATCGGCCCCGAATTTGTTTACGGGGCCTCGTGCCAAAATAAAGCCTCGGAATTTTACTCTTTCTCCGAGTCAATGCAACTGCTTTAGCTATTTTTTCACCACTATTTTCATAGGGGGATAAAATATCAACGACTAACGACCAGGAAAACCGCCGCCCATGCCGCCCATTCCGCCCATCATGCCTTGCATGTTGCGCATCATTCCCTTCATTCCACCTTTCTGCATTTTTTTCATCATTTTTTGCATTTGGGTAAATTGCTTAAGCATTCTGTTAACGTCTTGAACCTGAGTGCCTGACCCTGCTGCGATACGTTTTTTACGCGAACCTTTAATCAGCTCAGGTCTTTGACGCTCTTTCAGAGTCATCGAGTTGATGATCGCTTCCATCTGAACAAAGGTTTTATCACCCACTTGATCTTTAACGTTATCAGGGATTTTTGACATACCTGGCAGTTTATCCATCATGCCTGCCATTCCGCCCATGTTTTTCATCTGCCCTAGCTGCTCACGAAAATCTTCAAGATCAAAGCCTTTTTTCTCTTTGAACTTCTTCGCCATTTTCGCGGCTTTCTCTTGATCGACATTTTTTTCTAAATCTTCAATCAAAGAGAGAACATCACCCATTCCTAAGATGCGCGACGCAACTCGTTGTGGATGAAAGGCTTCCAACGCATCAGTTTTTTCACCGACACCTAAGAATTTAATCGGTTTACCCGTCACATGACGAACAGACAGTGCAGCACCACCTCGAGCATCACCATCAACCTTGGTTAATATCACCCCTGTTAATGGTAGCGTCTCTCCAAATGCCTTTGCCGTGTTCGCTGCATCTTGCCCCGTCATGGCATCAACCACAAACAGAGTTTCAACTGGATTAACCGCTTTATGAAGGTGTTGGATCTCCTCCATCATATTGGTATCAACCGCTAATCGACCCGCGGTATCCACAATTAAGACATCAAAGAACTTAAGTTTAGCTTCCGCTATGGCAGCGTGTGCGATATCTACTGGTTTTTGATCCGCAGAAGAGGGGAAGAAACCTACGCCAACATCTTCGGCTAAGGTTTCAAGCTGTTTGATCGCAGCGGGACGGTAGACATCCGCTGAAACCACCATCACTTTTTTCTTATCACGTTCAGTCAGTAACTTCGCCAGTTTTGCTACACTGGTTGTTTTACCAGCCCCTTGTAATCCAGCCATTAAAATCACAGCTGGAGGCTGACAAGAGAGGTCTAGGGCTTCGTTAGATTCGCCCATGATGGCTTCTAATTCAGCTTGTACAATCTTTATGAACTCTTGGCCAGGTGTTAGGCTTTTTGAGACGGTAACCCCAACCGCTCTCTCTTTAATTCGCTTTACAAAGTCACGTACGACAGGAAGAGCAACATCCGCTTCAAGCAGCGCCATTCTAACTTCACGCAGTGTCTCTTTAATATTCTCATCAGTGAGTCGACCTTTGCCACTGATGTTCTTCAGTGTACTGGATAGTCTGTCCGTTAAATTATCAAACATCTTGTTCGCCTTTAGTGCGATATTTAATGCGATTATAGCGCATTAAAAAAATTAGTTTCAGTATCAATTAGATCTACTGATAGCGACTCACATCAGAGCAAGGTATAATCGTAAACAATTATCTTCATTTTTAAGATTAGTGACTCTGTATATGGATATGTCAATCGCGTTAGCCGCTACCTTGTTTTACTTTTTAGCCTTAAGCTTTGTGGTTCCAGGTCTTGCTAGCCCTAACGGCATAAAAACCAAAACTGTTTTTATGTTTGCCGTTTTAGCCATATCTCTGCATGCCATTTTATTACAAGATTTGATCCTTGATGATACGGGACAAAATCTTAGTATCTTAAATGTGGCGTTGCTTATCAGCTTTATTATCTCACTAGTTATGAGCATTGCAATGCTCAAGGTGAGAGTTTGGTTTTTATTACCCGTTATATACAGCTTTTCAGCCATCAATCTGTTAGCCGCCACGTTTTTACCGGGAACCTTCATCACTCATTTAGAGACGCACATCTCACTGTTGTTCCATATTTCCCTGGCGCTATTTGCTTACGCCACATTGACGATTGCCACGCTATACTCGATTCAACTCTCTTGGTTGGATCATAAATTAAAAAGCAAAAAGTCTTTAACCATCAACCCCAATCTTCCGCCATTAATGATGGTTGAAAGACAGTTTTTCAACATTGTTTTAGTCGGTACTATTCTGCTCAGCTTAACCCTTGCTACTGGTCTATTCTTCGTACAAGACATGATAGAACAAGGAAAAGCTCATAAGGCTGTATTCTCATTTCTCGCTTGGATTGTCTTTTCTGTTCTTATTTGGGGCCATCACTATAAAGGCTGGAGAGGGAAAAAGACGCTCTGGTTCTGTCTCGCAGGGTCAACACTCATGACATTGGCCTACTTTGGTAGTCGATTTGTGCAAGAGATCATTTTGCAATAACCTCTATTTTGTTACGCTCTCTTTATAAATTATTTGCACTACATAGCAAATTAGTAGTTAATAACTTCATACCACTAAAAAAGGAAAAGTAATTGGACGACATCTCTACAGGTGCCCTCTTTAGCATACTTATTGTACTGATCATCATCTCTGCCTACTTCTCGAGCTCAGAAACCGCAATGATGTCTCTTAATCGCTATCGATTAAAACATCTAGCAAATCACGGGCACAAAGGAGCACAACGAGTAGAACGTCTGTTAACTCGTCCTGATCGTCTAATTGGTTTAATACTGATTGGTAATAATTTAGTTAATATATTGGCTTCAGCCATCGCAACCATCATAGGGATGCGACTCTATGGAGATTACGGCGTTGCGATCGCTACTGGTGCTCTTACCCTAGTAATTCTCGTTTTTGCCGAAGTTACACCAAAAACATTGGCAGCGATGCACCCAGAAAAAATCTCTTTTTTCAGTAGTCACCTATTAAAGGTGTTAATGAAACTGCTCTCCCCTTTAGTGCTGTTGGTAAACCTTATCACCAATGGATTTTTGCACCTCTTAGGACTTAAAAGTAGTCACGCTAATAAAGACCACTTAAGCTCTGATGAACTACGGACCGTCGTTGGTGAAGCGGGGGCTCTCATCCCTCGTCGACATCAAGATATGCTGATTTCCATTTTAGATCTGGAGCATGTTACCGTAAACGACATCATGATCCCACGTAATGAGATCTCCGGTATTGATGTTAACGATGATTGGAAATCAATTGTCAGACAGTTAACTCACTCCTCTCATGGTCGATTAGTTTTCTATCGCGATCAGATTGATGAAGTGGTTGGCATGCTGCGCCTGCGTGAAGCGTATCGACTGATGCTTGAGAAGAATGAGTTCACCAAAGAGACGCTGTTAAAAGCGGCTGATGAGGTCTATTTCATTCCAGAAAATACCCCTTTGAACATTCAACTTCTGAAGTTTCAAAGAAATAATGAACGTATTGGTTTGGTTGTGGATGAGTATGGTGATATTCAAGGCTTAATCACTCTTGAGGATATTCTTGAGGAGATTGTCGGTGAGTTCACAACATCAATTGCACCAACCCTAGCAGAAGAGATTACTGCTCAACCTGATGGTAGTTATATCATTGAGGGTAGCGTTAACATTCGAGATCTGAATAAGAGTTTACAGTGGTCACTGCCAACAGATGGGCCAAGAACACTCAACGGTTTGATCTTAGAGCACCTTGAAGATATTCCAGAAAGCAATATAACGGTCAATCTTGAACAGCACCTGATGGAAATCATCGACGTGACTGAAAACAAAATCACACAAGTAAAAGTCTATCCGCCGGAAGAGTTGCCAGAAGAGTAACCCGCATATTGCGTATAAAAAAAGAGCTGAATAAGCTCTTTTTTTTATGGATGCGATATCACAAACGATCAGTCAATTTTTAGCTCTTTGAGCATTGAGTCAGGCAGTGCTAGCTCATCATTTTGATTCACACGAACCCCAGCATCAATAATGTTCTTAGAGATCGATTTAGCTTCCTCTAAAGAGTGCATTTCATAGGTTCCACACTGGTACTCATTAAGCTCAGGGATCTTGTTTTGTGACTCCACCTTAAGGACATCCGCCATCGCCGCTAACCAAGCATCGGCCACCGTCTGCTCTGATGGTGTACCGATCAAGCTCATGTAAAACCCGGTGCGACATCCCATTGGCGAGATATCAATAATCTCTACCTGGGAACCGTTCAAGTGGTTACGCATGAAACCCGCATAGAGGTGCTCTAGAGTATGAATCCCTTTCTCACTCAGAATCTCTTTGTTGGGTGCACAAAAACGCAAATCAAATACAGTAATTGTATCCCCTTTTGGTGTTTGCATTTTTTTCGCAACACGTACTGCTGGAGCTTCCATTCGAGTATGATCGACAGTAAAGCTATCTAATAACGGCATTCCATTTACTCCATATTAATGACTTTTCATTTACCACTGTAATTCAATTTACCTATTCAAGATAGGCAAAATACTCTTTTAAGAACTCATCAAATGAGAGAGTATCGGCTTGTTCAATCTCTGACTGAGCTTGGCTTGAACGCTGAGCTTCCTCTTTCATTAACGCTTCAGAGTAGACCTTATATTGATGTTCTAGATGTTGTTGGCGATATTTAGCCGCCAATTCACAGCCAACGGAACCAATTCCGCCGCCTGCTAGCGTCTCTTTTAGCAGCTGACCTGAGATCGTTAACTCTGGGTCTTCAATACTTTTGCTTAATGTTTGACAGGTCAATTGATACGCTTCTCCACCAATTGCTGCATCCATGACAACCGCAACTTGTTTCAGCTCAGAGAATACTCTTTCAGCCCACGCTTTTTGAGTTAAACGCTCTCCACGGCAACCTATTTGTAACTCTAGGCCCGGCTTACGCCCCTCTAAGATAATTTTATTCCAATTATTACGCCAGCATTCTAGCTCTGCATCATCCATTAAATCGGAATCGGTTAATGTGGCCCAAATAAGGAACATATCCAAAAATCTCACTTGATCTTCGGTGATCCCAACGGCGCTATACGGATTCACATCTAACGAACGAACTTCAATATACTCAATCCCTGCTCGGCCTAGTGCCTCAGAAGGTTTCTCACCACTGTTGGCCACTCGTTTTGGCCTAATTGGAGAGTAGAGTTCATTTTCTATCTGCAGGACATTGCTGTTGAGCTGAACATACTTATCATCAAACTTACTGCTTTCAGGTTGCTCCCCCAACAAAGAGAACGCTTCAGAAGAGGTATTTATCGCTTTGTTTAAACCACTTAGGTACTCATCTAAACTGTTGTACCCAATCTTCAAGCTACTTTGTGCATTATTGGTGTAGCCTAAATCGCTCATACGTAGCGACGTTGAATACGGTAAGTAGAGACTTCCACCTACTTTTTCAAATGGCAGTGTTGAATCGATATCTTTTACAAACGAACCACACAGAGCGGGTGATGCGCCAAAGAAGTAGGGAATTAACCAACCAAAACGGTAGTAGTTACGAATGAGACCAAAATAGGCATCCGTTTGCGCTGCTTCACGCTCTGAAGTGGATTGTTCATTAAACAGCTGCTGCCAAAAACTGTCTGGAAAAGAGAAGTTAAAGTGCACTCCGGAGATCACTTGCATTACACTGCCGTAGCGGTTTTTAAGACCTTGGCGATAGACCGTTTTCATTTTTCCGACATTCGAACGTCCATAATCCGCCAATTGAATATCATCTTCTTCGCCAACAAAACACGGCATAGAAAGCGGCCACAACTTCTCATCACCCATTTGAGTGAGTGTAAAGTGGTGGATATCCTCTAACTGATTAATCAGCGTTGGTACATCCTGTGAAACCGGCGTAATAAACTCTAACAGTGATTCAGCGAAATCCGTGGTTATCCACTTATTGGTTAATGCAGACCCCGCTCCTTTTGGATGAGGTTTGTTAGACAGCTGACCATCAGATGTGAAACGCAGAGCTTCTCTCTCTACTCCTCGGCCTATCTGTTTCAAGGCTTCAGGGTTCTCAGCAATAAGCTGTAATCGTGTCGTGAATTCAGTCACATCGACTCTCGTATTTAAGGCAATTTTGATCATGATAATACTAAAAAAGAAAACAACAACCAGAAACTGGTTGTTGTTTTAGCTAATAGTCCGTGGCTCAATGATATTGCCGTCTATTTGTCGACATTCAAACTATGAATCTCAATACCTAGCGACTCTAATTGAGGTTGTACTGTTTTCTTGTCACCGACGACAATGATCTGGTATTTAGAGGGTTCAAACCATTTCTTAGAGAGCTCATCAATCTCTGACTTAGAGATGGTCGCGACAATATTATTGCGCTGTTCAATGAAGTCTTTATCCAGAGAGTAGGTCATCATTTGGCTTAATAACCCCGCCTTTTGACCCGGTGTTTCATAGCTCAACGCCTCTTGTTGCCCAACAGCCAAGCGCATAAACGCTAACTCTTGTTTCGTGACTCCCTCTTTCGAATAAGCGGTTAGCTCTTTCAAAAACTCCGCGACTGAAGCACCTGTAACATCGGCTCTCACTTGCGCATAAAAGACAACACTACCTAGCTCTTTCGTTCCAGAGAGGTACCCACCAGCACCGTAAGTGTACCCTTTATCTTCACGTAAATTTTGATTGATACGGCTATTAAAATTACCGGCTAAATTGAAGTTAGCAAGTTTGGTTTTATACAGCTCACCTGTGGCATCAAAGCGCATTCCTTGCCTTGCTAAACGGATCACACTTTGTGGTGCGTCAGGTTTATCCACTAAATAGATAGCCTGGCCACTGAGGTTAGGTAACTGCTGCGGTGCCAACATCTTAGGTTCATTGCCTTCCCAGTCCTGTAGAAAAGCTAGTTTCTCTTTTAACGGTGATAATGCAATATCACCAACGGCCACCACGTAACTTCCTTCTGGCGAGTAATGCTGCTGATAGAACTGTTTTACATCCTCCAAGGTAATCCCCTGTAGAGAGGCCATAGTGCCATCAGAGGAGCGCGCAAAGCTAGAGCCTGAGAACAGGACCTGTCGTGTCGCTTGTGACGCTAGCCATGCTGGCTTTTGCTGTTCGTATACCAAGCCTTCAATGGATTGCTTTTTCAGTCGGTCAAAATCCGCTGCGTTCATCGCTGGTTTAAACAGCATCTCTTCAGCTATGGCTAATGTAGCATCAATATTTTTCGTCAAAGAGGCGATAGAAATGGTTGTGCTGTACAACCCCGTATCGACACTGATTGAACTTCCTAGTGTCCCGAGCGCTTTCTCAATCTCCTCTACGCTACGTACTCTTGTATCTTCTTGCATAAGTGCAGCAGTAAGATCAGCTAAGCCCTCTTTTCCTATAGGGACATAACGGTTCCCTGCAGGCAGTACAATATTTAGTTCAATCGTAGGTGTCTCAGATGCGACGGTGCCTAACACCTTAATGCCATTTTTCAATGTAGTTCGATATAACGTTGGAGCAACAGGCTCTACAGGCTGTGAAGGCTGAGGCATGATAGAACGGTCAAAATCATCGTCTCCTTTTCGTACATGCAGTTCGTCATCGCTGATCTTTTGGTATTCAGGCAGACTGCGTTGTGGTGGCGTGAAATTTACCTCATGAGCTTCAAGTTGACTCTTTCCTTTAGGTACAACGCTGAGAACCACGCTGTGTTGGCCCTCGACATAACGCTGAAAGGCATCCATCACATCCTTTGGCTTAACAGCACGCAAAGCCGCTAGCTCTGTTGCTAGGCGATTAGGGTTACTATAGAAGGTTTCGTTTGAAGCAAGCTGTGACACTTTGCCTTTGACACTTTGCAAACCAAAGATGGCACCAGCTTCAGCACTGCCTTTAATTTCAGTGATATCTTCAGCGGTGACGCCTTGCTGACCAAACAAATTCAACACTTGCTGCAGCTGTTGGTAGGTCGTCGCTAGATTCGACTCTTCACCTGAGTCAGCCATTGCATAGACATAGAGAGTACATGATAATTCCGCACAATCATGAAATGCTCCTGCATCAACCGTTTTTCCTGTTTTCACTAACTCTTGATATAAAAGACTATTTTTACCTTGGCCTAACGTACTGGCCAACATATCGATATTCGCTTCACCTTCGGCACCACGGTAGCTGGTTGGGTAGGCCATCATGACCAAGGGTTGCTGAATATTATCTTCTAACGTGATAAAGCGATCTTCCGTTAATACGGCAGGCTGTTTTTCCGCATTTTCAACCTCTGGTCCTTTGGGAATAGAACCAAAATACTTTTTCACCCACGCTAACGTCTGCTCGGTATCTATATCCCCGCCAATAGTGATGACCGCATTATTCGGTCCATACCAGCGTAAAAAGAACGCTTTTAGGTCATTCACATCCACTCGGTCTAAATCTTCTACATAACCGATGGTTTGCCATGAGTATGGGTGGTTTAACGGATAGAGCGCCTGACCGATTCGCTCATACATTAGCCCATATGGTCGATTATCATAGTTTTGCGCTCGCTCGTTTTTAACGGTACTGCGCTGAATTTCAAATTTCTTTTGTGAAACCGCATCGATGAGGAAGCCCATTCGATCGGATTCTAGCCATAACATTTTTTCCAGTTCATTGGCTGGAACCGTTTCGAAATAGTTTGTTCTGTCTCGATTGGTCGTTCCGTTTAATGTGCCACCCGCTTCGGTGATCAAGCGAAAATGTTCTTGATCGCCCACATTGTCAGATCCTTGAAACATCATGTGTTCAAAGAAGTGAGCAAATCCTGATTTACCGACATCTTCACGTGCGGAGCCAACATGATAGGTCACATCAACATGAACTAAAGGATCGGAGTGATCTGGAGATAAAATAACGGTTAAACCGTTATCAAGTCGATATTTACTGTATGGAATGACATTTTGACCAGAGTCTTGGGTTACACTTTCGATAAGTGTAATACCACTCTCTTTGGTTGGAATTGGGGTTTCATTATTGCTCCCCGAACATCCTACTATTGTGATAAGTAGGGAGCTTACAAGCCACTTTTTCATCAGCGTTCCTAAAGAATTTTATTGACGATGAGAGTCAGAATCGAATAACGGGCCGCTTTGCCCGCTAAAATCATAACCAAACAGATCCAAAAGCGCATTCTAAGCCACCCTGCCACCAAACAGAGAGGATCACCGATAACGGGTAACCAGCTTAGTAATAGAGTCCAGTAACCATGCTTTTTAATCCAGCCTAATGCTCTATGACTCTGTTTTTCAGAAGAAGTTTTATCCGGAAGTAAATAACCCAAAAGATAATTGGTTATGCCACCGAGTGTATTGCCAATTGTCGCAACAACGACAATAAGCCAAACTGCATGTTCATTTAGGTGAAGCGTCGCTATCAGAGCAGCCTCTGAACCACCTGGTAGCAACGTCGAACTTAGGAAGCTAGTACTAAATAGAATCCATAATGCAGAATCAGCGTTAAACATTGAAAACATACTTAATCACTATTCTCGTTGAATCTATTTCATATCTAAGACAATTTTGCCCCGAGTGTGGCCCGTTTCAATTTGTGCATGTGCCTCTGCAGCCTGATGCATAGGAATAATCGCTGCGATCTCCACTTTTAGCATGCCAATACCAATCATATATAATAGAGCATCAAGTAACTCTGTTGACGGCGCAACTAACATACCGGTCGCTTTAAAACCTAATGTCGTGGCTCGTTCACAGACCAACTCCGCCGTTAATGTCGGCACAGTAACCACTCTTGCCTCATCTTTTAAACACTTCAGAGCGTCCAATGCTGCGTCACCACCAACTAAGTCAATCAATACATCAACATCAGACAATCGCTCCGACACTGGTGAGAAATGATAGTTGATAGCATGTGCACCTAAACCTGCGATAAAGTCGAGATTCTCTTCACTGCATGTCGTGTAGACTTCCGCTTTTTTTGCCAACGCTACTTGTACTGCAATATGACCTACACCTCCAGCCCCCGCTAAAATAAGGACTCTTTCGCCCTCTTCAACGTTGGCTTGATTAATCGCTTGAATCGCCGTTTGACCAGCTAAAGGGATTGCTGCAGCTGCTTCTAATGTCACGCTATCTGGAATGGTGCTTATTGCCTCTTCGTTCAGGCTAATGTATTGACTGTATCCCCCCCCCTCCAGAGGGAATCCGATAAAACCAGCGACTTGCTGTCCAATGTCGAATTTTGTGCACTTCTCGCCGCATTTAATCACTTCACCAGCCACATCGTAACCGAGCGTCCACGGTAAGTTATCTTTATTCTGCTCTGCAGCCCAACCAAGACCTGCACGAGTTTTTACATCAATTGGATTTACCCCTGAGAATGCCACTCGAATTAAAACTTCATTTTCAGCGGGCTCGGGGATGGAATCACTCTGGATTTCAAGTACCGATGTATCCCCAAATTTCGAAATAACTATATGTTTATTCTCGGACATAATGATCACTCTATTATTATTTATCGTTCTACCATACCTAAAATAATAGCAAAAAGAAAAGGAGCCATTCAGCTCCTTTAACATATTGATAAGTTAAGCGGTCTTATTAACCGACTAACGCAAGCAAAATACCGGCAGCGACAGCCGAACCAAGGACACCTGCAACATTTGGCCCCATTGCATGCATCAATAAGAAATTATGAGGATTCGCTTCAAGCCCAACTTTGTTGACCACTCGCGCAGCCATTGGAACCGCAGAGACTCCCGCAGCACCAATAAGAGGGTTAATGTCCTCTTTTGAGTACTTATTAAGTACTTTCGCCATCATTAGACCACCAGCAGTACCGATAGAAAATGCTAACGCCCCTAACGCCAATATACCCAATGTTTCAACATTCAAGAATTTGTCAGCTTGCAGTTTAGACCCAACCCCTAATCCTAAGAAAATCGTCACAACATTGATCAATTCGTTTTGCGCGGTATTCGATAAACGGTCTACCACACCGGACTCTTTCATCAAGTTACCTAGACAGAACATGCCCACTAACGGAGTCGCTGAAGGTAGGAACAAGATCGTCATGACAAGTACCGCTAAAGGGAAAAGTATCTTTTCCGTTTTGCCTACATGACGCAGTTGAGCCATTTTGATCTGACGCTCTTCGGGTGTCGTCAACGCCTTCATAATTGGCGGTTGAATAATAGGGACTAATGCCATATAGCTGTATGCAGCCACGGCTATTGCACCTAAAAGATCCGGTGACAATTTACTGGCTAAAAATATAGCAGTCGGTCCATCTGCACCACCAATAATGGCAATGGACGACGCATCAGCTAAGCTAAACTCCATGCCCGGCACTAAGTTAAGCGCTATCGCACCAAATAATGTTGCAAAAATGCCTAATTGTGCCGCTGCGCCTAACCAGAGTGTTTTCGGGTTAGCAATCAGTGCACCAAAGTCTGTCATTGCCCCTACGCCCATAAAGATCAGCAGAGGGAATACCCCAGTCTCAATCCCGATGTAGTAGATGTAATACAGCAGACCTCCAGGGTCAGTAAACCCCGCATTGGGAATGTTTGCTAAAATGGCACCAAATCCGATTGGCAACAGAAGTAGCGGCTCAAACCCTTTTTTAATTGCCAGAAAGAGCAAACCAAACCCAATGAGTAACATAACAATTTGAGAGAACTCAAAATTCGCTATGCCTGTCTCGGACCAGAGTGTTATTAAACCATCCATGGGTAATATCCTACGCCAACGTTAACAAAGGTAGACCGACAGTGACTGAGTCACCCTCTTTAACATGCAGTTCCTGTACCGTACCCGCTCGTGCAGCTCGGATTTCAGTCTCCATCTTCATTGCTTCAAGAACAATGATGACTTCACCTTCTTCAACTTGTGCGCCTACTTTCACCTTAACTTGAAAAATATTTCCAGCAAGTGGTGCAACCACGTCTTCAGCCTTGCCACCGGTTACTTCCGCTGCTGTTTCTTTTGCTGGAGTTGACGCTTTAGCGACCGATGAAACACTTCCTTGCGGACCGACTTCAACATCGTAAACTTGACCGTCAACCTTCACGCTATAGCTCTCTATCGTACCGGATGCTTGAGTTGCTGCTACAGGTGTTGCTGCTACTTCTGGCTCAGTACCAGGAGCAGGTTCAAACGCACTTGGGTTATTACGGTTTTTAAGGAATTTCAAACCAACTTGTGGGAACAGTGAGTAAGTTAATACATCATCAATAGCGTTTTCCGCTAAGGTAATGTTGTCCTGCTTCGCTTTTTCAAGCAGTTCACTTTCTAATGTATGAAGTTCATCTTCAAGCAGGTCTGCAGGACGACAAGTAATCGCGTCAGCACCATCAAGTACACGTGCTTGAAGCTCTGCATTCACTTCCGCCGGAGCCGTACCATATTCGCCCTTAAGTACACCAGCTGTCTCTTTGGTGATGGTTTTGTAACGCTCTCCCATCAACACGTTAATAACGGATTGAGATCCAACAATTTGTGATGTTGGTGTGACTAGAGGGATATAACCAAGGTCTTTACGTACCTTAGGGATCTCAAGCAATACTTCATCAAGACGATCTGCTGCGCCCTGCTCTTTAAGCTGGCTCTCCATGTTGGTTAACATGCCGCCAGGAACTTGTGCAATCAAGATACGAGAATCAACACCTTTCAGTTGACCTTCAAATTTTGCGTATTTCTTTCTCACTTCTCTGAAGTACGCGGCAATCGGTGCTATCGACTCTAGGGATAAATTAGTATCTCTTTCAGTTCCTTCTAGCATCGCCACTACGGTTTCGGTTGGTGTGTGACCGTAAGTTTGGCTCATTGAGGAAATTGCAGTATCAAGAATGTCCAGCCCAGCCTCTACTGCCTTGACAGCAGTTGCTGTAGAAAGCCCTGTTGTTGCATGACAATGAAGCGCAAGCGGGATATCACATGAAGCTTTAATTCTTGAGACTAACTCTTCGGCTTCATAAGGTTTCAGTAAGCCTGACATATCTTTGATGCAGAGCGAGTGACAACCCAAATCTTCAAGTCGTTTTGCCAAATCAACCCAAGTATCACTATTGTGTACTGGGCTTGTGGTATAGGAGAGTGTGCCTTGAGCGTGTCCGCCAACGTCTACTGTCGCCTTAACTGCTGTTTCAAAATTTCGAACATCGTTCATGGCATCAAAAATTCTAAAAACATCCATGCCATTCGTATGAGCACGTTCAATAAACTTAGTCACTACATCATCAGCGTAATGGCGGTAACCCAGTAGATTCTGTCCACGCAGTAACATTTGCATAGGGGTTTTTGGCATCGCTTGTTTTAGCGCTCTTAAACGCTCCCAAGGATCTTCACCAAGATAACGAATACACGAATCAAATGTTGCTCCGCCCCACGTTTCTAATGACCAATAGCCAACGTTATCTAACTCAGCAGCGATCGGTAACATATCTTCGGTACGCATACGAGTTGCAAATAATGACTGATGGGCATCGCGTAGAACGACATCGGTGATAGCAAGTGGTTTTGACATGCTCACAAACTCCTTTTTAGTAAGTCTTAAAATTATGATTAGCTTAGTTTGCTACTTCTATACTGTTGAACAGCGGCTGAGATTGCCGCAACAACTTCAGGCTTTACGCCTGCACTGGCTGAAGTAGTACGTTGAGTATTGGTTCTAGGTTGAGCGAGTTGCTCTTCAGGTACTAACTTTGACATTAATCGAACGATGTAAACAAGTGTGGTTAAGAAGACGAAAACAACTGACATTCCGGTGAGCATCAGTACCGCCGCTTCCCACATTAAACTCCCTATATCTGTCATCGTGCTTCCTTTCTACTTAGGTGACAGTTGAACCCATTATAT
>NZ_JAKJSQ010000045.1:0-37853 GCF_050337105.1 Aliivibrio kagoshimensis | reverse complement strand
GAGTTATTGTTTGTTTCCTGATAAAGTCATTTTATTAACCATTAAGGATAATAAAATGAATAGTAAAATCCTAAGCTTAGGACTATATACAGCACTAATTTTGAGCAGCTTTTCAGCAGCTTCGCAACAAGAGACTAAATTTAAAGTTGTTACTACTTTCACTATCATTGCTGATATGGCTCGCAATGTAGCAGGGGATTCTGCCACCGTGGAGTCAATTACCAAACCCAATGCTGAAATCCATAATTACCAACCAACTCCTCGTGATATTTTGCGTGCACATAATGCTGATTTAATTCTTTATAATGGAATGAATTTGGAGCTATGGTTCGCTAAGTTTTTTGCTCATTTTGACAATGTTCCTAGTGTGGTTGTATCAGATAACGTGACTCCAATCGGCATTAAACAAGGCCCTTATAACGGAAAACCTAACCCTCACGCATGGATGTCACCTACTGATGCCCTTACTTACGTTGCGAATATTCGAGATGCTTTGATCAAATATGATCCGAGTAATAAAGAGAACTATTTGGCGAATTCTAAGAAATACTCCGCGCAAATAGAAGCGACAGTTGAACCATTTAGAAACCGATTAAAGAACCTGCCTGCAGAGAAACGCTGGTTAGTCACAAGTGAAGGTGCTTTCAGTTATCTTGCTAGAGATTTTGGGCTGAATGAACTTTATTTGTGGCCGATTAATGCAGACTCCCAAGGAACTCCACTGCAAGTTCGTCATGTGATTGACCAAGTAAGAGCTAACAATATCCACGTGGTTTTCAGTGAAAGTACGATCTCAGCAAACCCAGCTAAACAGGTTGTTAGGGAAACCAATGCAAAATATGGCGGTGTGCTATATGTCGATTCTTTAAGTAACGAACATGGACCTGTTCCGACTTACTTAGATCTGTTACGTGTCACGTTAACCACTATTACAACAGGAGTTTCTAACTAATGGATACTCTTGGTATCGAGGTTAATGACATTACAGTGACTTATAGAAATGGGCACACCGCCCTATACGATGCCAGTTTTACGATTCCTAAAGGGTCAATTACCGCATTAGTGGGGGTTAATGGCAGTGGCAAATCCACCCTGTTTAAATCGATCATGGGTTTTGTTGGAGTTAGCAAAGGTACCGTTAATATATTAGGTATGCCAGTCAAGAAAGCCTTAAAACAAAACTTTGTTGCTTATGTCCCTCAAAGTGAAGAGATTGATTGGAATTTTCCAGTGCTGGTGGAAGATGTGGTGATGATGGGACGTTACGGTCATATGAATCTTTTTCGAAGGCCAAAAGCAATTGATCACAAAGAAGTAGAACAGGCGTTACGTCGAGTGAATATGCTTGATTATCGGCATCGACAAATCGGGGAACTTTCAGGGGGACAAAAAAAACGGGTTTTTCTAGCCAGAGCCCTAGCTCAAAAGAGCGAGGTTATTCTATTGGATGAGCCTTTTACCGGTGTGGACGTACAAACTGAAGATCAGATCATGGATCTTCTTCGAGTGTTACGTGCAGAGGATAAGGTGATTTTAGTCTCAACGCACAACCTTGGCAGTGTTCCCGAGTTTTGCGATAGAACCGTATTGATCAATAAAACGGTATTAGCTGCCGGAGAAACATCGACCGTCTTTACCCAAGACAATTTGCAAAAGGCATTTGGCGGTGTGCTTCGTCATTTCATTCTTGCAAGTAAAGAGTTGCATAGAGATGAAGATAACCGCCAAGTGACCGTATTATCTGATCATGAAAGGCCCGTCGTGCTCTACGGTGAAAACAACCAGCAGTCAATGACGCCGTTAACGCAACCTAACAGTTAAGGAGTGATGATGAGCAGTTTACTTGAACCATTTGGCTACAGCTATATGGTCAATGCTATATTCGTTAGTGGATTAGTTGGAGGTGTCTGCGCATTCTTGTCAGCGTATTTGATGCTAAAGGGATGGTCGTTAATTGGCGATGCCCTATCACACTCCATTGTACCAGGTGTCGCAGGCGCCTATATGATAGGGTTACCATTCTCTGTTGGCGCATTTCTATCGGGTGGACTCGCCGCCTCGACAATGCTTTTTCTCAGCCAGCGAACTAAGTTAAAAGAGGATGCAATTATTGGTCTTATTTTTACTTCCTTCTTTGGCCTTGGTCTATTTATGGTTTCAATTTCTCCTACGTCAGTGAATATTCAAACCATTGTTATGGGCAACATTTTGGCCATATCACCCGCGGATACCACACAGCTGCTCTGGATATGCGGGATCTCCTTTTCCATACTCTTTTTTACTTGGAAAGATCTCATGGTGGTGTTCTTTGATGAGAATCATGCAAGAACCATTGGACTTAATCCGCAATGTTTAAAAGTCCTCTTTTTTGCTCTACTCAGCGCCTGTACAGTTGCGGCAATGCAGACGGTGGGTGCATTTTTGGTGATTGCTATGGTCGTCACACCAGGGGCAACTGCATATCTACTCAGTGATAGGTTTCCCATCGTGATAATGATCAGCGTTTTGATTGGTATGTTCACTAGTTTAGTCGGCGCTTATTTAAGCTATTTTGTAGACGGAGCAACCGGTGGCATTATTGTCGTTTTGCAAACCGTGGTTTTTTTACTGGCGTTCCTACTCGCACCGAAATATGGCTACCTTTCTCAACAAAGAAAGCGAAACGGGCATAAAAAAAAGGCACTTTCTAAAGGGGAGTATCATGCACAATTTAATCAATGAGTTGTTATTGCCATTCTCGTTCCCTTTTATGCAGTATGCCTTTTTAGTCTTAGTGTTGGTTTCGGCTATGACTGCGCTGCTATCTTGTTTCTTAGTGCTAAAGGGTTGGTCGTTAATGGGTGATGCCATTTCTCACTCTGTATTGCCCGGCGTTGTTATCGCTTATGTGTTATCGATTCCGTATGTGATTGGCGCTTTTGTCGCGGGTATCACCTGCGCACTCGCAACAGGTTTTCTGAAGGAAAACAGTAAAATCAAAGAAGATACTATAATGGGCGTTGTTTTCTCTGGTATGTTTGGCTTGGGGTTACTATTGATGACCAAAGTGGAGTCTGGGGTTCACCTTGATCATATTTTGTATGGCAATGTTTTAGGGGTCACTGTCGTCGAGTTGATTGAGACGGCGTGTATCGCGATGGCTGTCTTCTGCTTTGTGCTTTTCAAAGGAAAAGATCTGTTGGTGTACATTTTTGATAGCCAACACGCTCAAGCGATTGGTTTGCCAGTAGGTTTGTTGCATTATGGTCTTTTATGTCTGTTATCGTTAGCCATTGTCGGGGCATTAAAGGCGGTTGGGATGATCTTAGTCATCGCTATGTTGATTGCTCCAGGTTCCATCGCATACCTGTTAACACAGAAATTTTCAACCATGATCGTTTATGCAATGTCTGTTTCTGTGGGGTCAGCGTTAAGTGGTCTCTACATCAGCTTCTACATTGATAGCGCGCCAGCACCTACGATTGTATTGATACTGGCACTCTGTTTTCTGGTTGTATTTACCTATACCACTATACGCCAGCGTCGAATTGGGACTATTTAAAGGTCACTTTTCCGCCAATCATTTTGAATGCGGGGGTCCCTCTCACCAGTACATCTCTGGCAAAGAGTGACTGGCATTGAGGGCATTGGCAATCAGTCGTGGTATAGCTGACAGTGATTCGTTCTTTAAAGCATTTTACCAGTGCCCCTTTTCCCCCTTTTCGATACTTGAACAGCTGGGTTTTACATTTAGAACAAAAAATATCAACGGTTCGAGTTGGGCCTCGTTTATTTGGTTTAGACACGGTCTCTCAATTATCTGTTCTACATGGAATAGAAATAGTATATCTGAGATTTCATTCTAATAATAATACCTCTAATAACATCAAGAAACCCCATAAAACCAAACGATTTTTCGCCACTGATCCAAGCCAATCCTACTGACCCTACAGGGAGATCATAACCATCATGCTCAGCCACTTTTAGTCTGACAAAGTGATGTTTGTTTTGCACATTGTTACCTGTTGTTTGACGTACAGAGTCCTCTCTGCCAAGTAAATTACCTTGCGCTTCACCTGTCGCTTCAATAATGCCTTCTACTTCGGTACTGAATATTTTCCCTGGGTAAACTGGAGAAGTAAACTCTCCTACTTGACCGACTTTAACGTTACGAATCGCCTGGTGGTTAACTCGCATCAGTACATATTTTTCGTCTGTGTACATTTGAATACGTGGAGCAACGCCTACATATTGACCCTCACGCATAATGAAATTAGTCACGTAACCATCTGTTGGTGCATAGACCTTTGTATTGTCTAAGTTCCACTGAGCCTGTTTTACCTGCTGTATCGCCTTTTCTCTATCGGATTTTTTACTCTCTATATTGAGTTGAGACTGTTCCCACTCTAACTGACTTTTTTGTGTAGAAAGTATCGACTTTTGTATTGTAGACTCAATCATAGTTGCATTTGATTCCGCCACATTTACTGCAGTTTTTTGCTGATCCAGTTGGCTCTCAGTAATAGTATGTGCCACAACGCTATTTTGATCTTGATATCTTTTTAGTGTTTTTCGTTTCCACAAGAGATCATCTTTTGCTGCAATCAGCTTATTCTCATTTACCGTGATGTCTTGTTTTGATGCAAGATAGTGCGCATTCGCGATAGCCACTCCATCATGAGCATTAGTCAGAGCGACATTGGCCGATTGTAGATTTGATATAGCAATGTCCAGCGTGATTTGATACGGAACGGGGTCTATTTCATAGACCAATTGACCCGCTGTAACGGTTTGATTCGGTTTGACGTGTAACGCTTTAACATGCCCTTTGATCTGTGTTGATACTGGGCGCAACTGAATATGAGGTGACTGCACGACTGAGCCCCCAGACAGATCCATAGGGGTATAGTTAATGAGCCCGACCCACACAAACAGTAACCATGCCGTACCGCCCAGAAATGCAAAGGCTTTTGTTCCTTTCACCCATGGCATTCCGATTAGCCTTAATAGATAGATAAACAGAGCCCATACGGCTAAACCTTCTAGCATTCTTTTATCTCCTTGTCGTCATCGAGGTTTTCGCTAGGTCTTCTCCAAATATCTCTAATTCGACACAATGCAGACTCGGCATCAATAAAAGCGAGAATAACAGCCAATACCCACACCCAGTGCCAGATGAAACCAATCCATGTTAATACGGTGATTAATCCAATTTGCTGATGTTTCGTTCGGTGGGCTTTGTTTATCGGCATTTCATGAAATTTCCAAAATGCATACAGTACCGCCCCTATGGAACTTACAAGCACAGCCCCAGCAAAAAAGTGTAAACCGAGATCACTCCCTGTACCGACAAATGGAACGCTTAATAAGCTCATAATTTTTCTCACTAAATAATAATGGGCTGAGTGTGGGTGAAAAAGAAATTGATTGATACGAAAGTTACTATATAGTTCGTTATATTCTAATTAATGATGTAAATGGTAGCCATGAACCAGTTAAACCTGCCCTTTATCCGCAGTTTGAAAATCAAACCCGTTTTAGATGGTATAGAAGCCATCTATCAGGTAAAAATGATTGGTGAATTTATTCCTGCTTCCATTTTTGATAATGCAATGACTCTTATTCCGGTTACAGCCATACAGGAATGGCTAGAGTTAGCAGAGAAACTCACTGGTGATCCCCTGTTTATGATCAAGATCGCTCAATTTATCCAACTTGAACAATTAGGTGGAGTGGGTAAATGGTTTGCTTCCTCTCCAGACTTTTCTCTCGCATTTCGACGGATAAACTACGGTATTGGTCACCTACAATCTGGTGCCAGTTATTATGGTTCGCAATCGGGGAAGTTAATTAAATGGAGTTATCATTGTGATTCATTCACTGGGCAAGCTCGTCATCATGATAGTTTGCGCATTGCCATCCTAATGCGCAGTATCCTCATTGAGTATTTGGGGGATGATTATGTGCCAACAAGAGTTAGGTTGTGTGGATTTGTGGAAGATGCGACTGAGGTTGAGCAGCTGTTTGGTTGTGATATCGAGTGGAACTGTCCGCAAACGGAAGTGTGGCTCAACATTCGAGTGCTACTAGTTGAAGGAAAAAACGATTACCAAGAGTATCAGTCAATGTCTTTGCCATTCTTTCGTCTTGATGATTTTTTAAATATGCCACAAGCAAATGATCACGCAAAAATCGTATACGAAGTCATCAATTACTCTAGACACTTTGGGTATCCTACCGTTGATAAAGCTGCCAGTTGTTTCAATTTATCACGACAGCAATTTCAACGTAGACTGACACGCTTTGGCTGGAATTTTAGTATGTTAACCGGTTATATCTTAGGTAACTTAGCCATTCAATTTATGGTTAAAGGGGTGCCTCTTGCAACGATTTCTGAGTCTTTGGGTTATAAAAGTATCGCCAGTTTCAATAAAAGTTTTAAGAACCTACGAGGTCAAACCCCAAATCAATATTTGTCACGATTGAAAAATAAGCAGTAACTTAATCGCTTGCGGGTTTCATCCATACGGTACTAAAATCAAACCAACCTAGACCATTACAATCTGCATTTTGCACCACTCCTAATTGATCATCTAGCACCCCCATCCAACCGTGGAAAAGTGGCAGTAATTGACCAGTGGTTACTAAGTGATGACTCAATAAATTAACGGGAAATGAAGTCTGTTTCTGACTGCGCCATTGATTAATGATAAGTCGCATCTGTTCAAATTCATCGGTGGGTGTCGCGCGTTTTATCTCACTGGAACGGAAAAACCAACCCAATAATGAATCGTCACGGTGATTGCCTAAGCTCATGCCATTTAACCAAAAATCAATACTTGTATCATACTCGCCAGTTTCTAGCTGCTCTAAATTGAGCTCTTTGATGATCAGCCTGATACCGTCTTCAAGCAAAATCTCAGCCATCGCTTTGGAGATCAGTGGGTAGACGGGATGCTCCTTGGGGTAAGCGAGTGTGAGAACCCGTTTATTGGTTGGAGCAGTAAAGGCTTTATCACGCTGGGTGTGAATGTGGCGTTTACCCGGTAATAAACCGTGCGCATTAATGAGCCCTAATGAGCTTAATTCCGATTGCGACATTTTAGAAAATAGCGCGTACGAGTTTAACTTAGATTGTAAGTAGTGTAGCCATTCAGTTTGCATGCAGACCCCACTATTACGATTAAACAGTAAATAGCTGCAGCCTTGATCTAATTCAACTTTTGAAGAAATATTGTTGTGCTCTTCGGCGGGGAGTTCAATGCCTGGAGCAAGTTGCATCGCTGAGATCTTATCTAATACCCAGATCTCTACGTTATCAACCAGCGGCCTAAAGCCATAGTAGTAGTCATGAGCTTCAAGAATCAACCGTTGAGCATCATTGCTGACCACGCGGTAAGGGCCCGTCCCAACAGGTTTTAAATTGAAATCGAGCATTTCATCATATCCAGAGGGCAATATTTTAGCAGCAATGTTACTTAACAATACTGGAAAGTAGTGATCGTCGGCAGTGAGTAAAAAATCGACCGTATTGTCACTCTGTTTTGTGATCGTGTCGATGTGTGCGAAAAGATCGGTGGTTTTGAGGGCATTGAAGGTGTCGATGATATCCGTGATGGTTAGCATGCGTCCATCGTGAAAGCGAACGGAAGGGCGAAGGTAGAATCGCCAATGTTTGGGGGAGAGAGACTCCCAGTGATGAGCAAGATCCCCACAAAGACACTCATTTTTTTCACCAATCTTAGTTAAGCCACTAAAGATCTGTTTGATGATATGTTGTTCTGAACGACGAACGGGTTTTTGTGGGTTTAAGTTTGTAAATTGGCGGTAATAAGGCAATCGAACCACCTGCTTACCCTGCTGTTGTGAAAACCCTAACTTATCTTGTATGACTTGTGCCAGCAGTTTTGCATCATTGTTTAATGTCAACAGAGCTTGATCAAGTCGGCCATCTTCAACATGCCGAGTTGCTAATTCAAGGTTAACCTCATCATTTGAGCGTCGAAAATTAAGTCGGGAGCTCTTTCCTCTGCCTACGGCTGGAATCCACTCAATCCACCCCTTTTCCATCATTTTATTAATGACCATTCTGGTATTACGTCGTGTACAGAACAGCACGTCTGAGATAATGTGCAGGTGCGTATCACTATCTTGATTAGAGAAATGGTTGGAAAGTTGTTCAAATTGAGTTTTAAGACGAGGACTGCTCATAAAGGAGGAACCTGTAATTATATTTTTAAAACACTAGACTTCCTATTTTATCATTACCGCTGCAACTTTGGAAAATTAAGTTAATTGCTGATTAAACAGGCAATATTTACAACAAACGATGTATTCAATATTATCAATAGTGTGAGCTAGCTTAAAACTAGCGTCAAAAAATAATTAGACAGTCAATATCTTGACCTTGAGCTTTGACTTAATTATGCAAATGAATCAATAATGAAACACGATTTAGCATTAGAGCACTACCGTCATTAGGTAGTTGTACAGGAAGTAAATGAAATCAATTTCAGCGTCAACGCATCTCAAACCATTTTCAAGAGTTGCCGCATTCTATCTTTTCATTGGTCTTATCTCTAGTCTGCTTGTCAGCGGTGTTGTATCCCTCTTTCCCCTTGACTATTACCAGACGAAATCCGTTGAAAAATTACGCAGTGATGTTGATAGTCTTCTTTTTACCCTTTCACAGCAAAACGTGTTGTTAAACAAACAACAGGCATCTTGCTCACTCAACAGTGCAGATCTAACCAAGCTTAGGCAACAAAAAGATGACAACATTCGTTCTATCTCTATTATCGATTCATCTGGCAGTAACTGTTTACAATCTGATCGAGTGATACCTTTAAAGGTAGTGAGTGAACTTCATGTCGCGGCACAAGATCAAATTCACTATCGATATGTAGATGGCACCATTTATCATAGTCAGATTAATGCTAGTGGCGAGCTCATCATTATTGAACTTGATACCAACCGAGTTCTTGATAGCGGAAAATTGGGCTTTAACCGTAATAAATTAACCTTCGATCTTCTTATTGATGGCGACTCCATGTTTTCTGTTTCCGAAAGTGAACGCAGTGCCATCACATTGAGACGAATTGATATTCCTCAGCACAATACCATCTTACTCTCTTACACTACGTTAGGAATGGTGTTGACCTATTATGTCTACACACTGTTATTTATTGCTCCCCTGTTCTTTATCTGTTCTTTTACGTTAGCCTGCATTGTAACTATCAAACAGGGCCGTCAGTTCTTTAATGTTGAACTGTCACGCGGCCTAAGCAAAGAGCAACTTTTTCCAGTGTTCCAGCCAATTGTAGACTCTAGAACCGGTGAGATCACTGCCGCTGAGCTCTTGGCCAGATGGAAGCACCCCGAATTGGGTTTTGTAGAACTTGAACAGTTCATCCCATTAATGGAAAAGAACAAACAACTGAACAGTTTAGTGTCTGATTTTTTTGATAAAGCAGCCGAAATGCTGCCTAATCAAACCAAGTTAAACTACCTCAGTATTAACATTACCCCAAGCCAAATAAGAGATACGGCGCAGTTTTTATCGCTGATCAGAATCCTTAACCAACATCGCCGCATTGCTTCTAAAATCATGTTAGAACTTACTGAGAAAGCGACAGACTTAAGTTACGACAAACGATTTATCAACCGACTTAACCAGTTACAATCAATGGGATTTCATATCGCACTTGATGATTTTGGTACTGGGCAAAATGGGTTAGAACTTCTACGTAGATTTAGACCTGATGTGATTAAAATTGATAAAAGCTATGTGGATTTGATTGGCAAAGATGTTGAGAAGTTGTCGATACTTGAAGCCATTATTGATATCGCCACAAAAATGGAAATCACGTTAATTGCAGAAGGGGTTGAGAACATAGAACAGAATAATTACCTGTCTAATCTTGGCGTGTTTAATATTCAAGGGTTTCACTATTTTAGACCGCTGTTTGAAGATGTCTTCCTCAATCAGCTCGGGTTGGGTAGAAAATATGAGAAGATGCTACTGAATTGATCACCAGAATAGGCCTTGAGGGTCACGAGTGACTTCCTCAAGCAGTCGTTTAACTTCTGGAGATTTAAACAGCGGGTAATAATCTTGCCATACCCCATGCTCATCCAACCACTGTAGAAACCACAACTTACTCTCTTTATCAAAAGTGATCTTTACGAAATCTTCCCAATATTGCGGTTGAGCGCTGTCTATGGCCAGTGCCGCTTGCGTAATGAATAGAGAGTACTCTTCAATTCTGAACTGAATGTGGGAGACATTACAAGGCGTGCTGCAGTTACGTGTATGACAAAAGTGAGTCATGGTTTGCGTTAAACTGAAGTGTTCGAAATCGCTAAACCCCATCAAGACATTCCCTCACTACTCTCATTGATTACTATCTTATGAGCATAGTTGAAAACAAGGCAGGTATTGGTACGTTTATGAGATAAATCGAATTATTGGAGCAGGCTCTCTTGCCTGCTCCAGCGGGTGCTTACTCTACGGTTTGAATCAGAAGAGACATGTTGTCCGCAGCGAATTCATCAGAAAGAATCTCACCACTTATTACAAGGTCACTGATTACTTCTTTAGAATAGAAGTTTGCATCATATAACATGACGATGCTGGTATCACCAGACTGTAAGAAAGTGGTTTCACCAAACTCAGTGTAACGAGTCGCACCGACACTGATAACAACATTTGATGGATAGTCAGCAGTTTCAATCAGTTGCGCAATGTTCTCAGTTGGCCCAATGTCTTGTTGGTTATTGATTCTATCTTTAACCCAATCAAGAAACTTCTGGTGAAAATAATTGTACTCAGTGACCGGGCTGTCTTGACCATAAGCATTAACTTGGTTGTCTCGAATATGGAAGCTAGCAATACGAAAGCGGTCAATAAATCCACCTTCATCTAAATCAGAGATAGCGATCTGTTGTCTTGAGATCCCTTTTGATTTTGCGCCCCAGTTTTTCTTTTCACTGATCTTAATGGCACTTGGCTTTCGGATTGAGCAGTCATTAAACGCTGAAAAGCTTTTAGGAACGATATCCACCACTTTGCCATCTTTGTAGACAAGGTTACACACTAAAGCCACTTCCGGCTCAATTTGTAAATTATCGGCATCGTTTGGTGGGGTAATTGCATCATATGACAAAGGATAAGTAGACAAGAAGGTGTCATTATTAGGCACATAAATTGGAAAAATAGCTTTAGGCTGGCTCTCTTCCTCGACTTCAATTTGTAAAAAGTCGTTTGCTTCACCTGCTTGCTCGAGGTGGCCGGCAAAGTTACCTGCAACACCGAATGCGATGGTTTCGGAAAGGTGATTTTCTAGTGGAAACATAATATTCCTTAGTGTTGAATGTGCGTTGGAAATCTAATTGTTTGTTATTTCGTTAAATTTTTCTGTAATCGATTTTTTACCATCAACTAAAGCATCAGAAAGATCCTCAAAGTTATCTTGAACTTCTTCCATATCACGCATATCTAGGATGTCTGCAATTTTATCTTGGTAGCTAAAACCAATATAGATACCTGCTGCGAGGACGAATAAAATAATGTATTTAAACATGGTAACTCTCACTCTTTTGTCAGCGTTATCTGACGGGGAATTTTCATCACTCTGACATAGGCACCCATTCTGACGGTTATTCTTTAACCACGTAGTGCGTATTCATTATCGAGCAAAAGGAACGAAAAATGAGCCATTCTGAATTTTCTGTTATCGTTAGAGCGATTGAAAAACTATCTAGAGACGAATTACTCTCTTTACAATCAACTATTAACGGCAAAATAAATCCAACCTCACATTCGTCTCATATTCTAACCGAAACGGAAAAAGATTACCTACGTACTCTATTTTCGTAATCCAGGTGCGTCATGGGCAAAGTTTCAATATAATGCCGGAGTTATCCCTATTGTATTGAGTGTGTAAATGAACCCAGTTGAACAGAGTGTCAGACAATGGCTAGAAGATGTCGTCATTGGACTGAACTTATGCCCTTTTGCTGCAAAACCCAATCGCAACAACCAAATCAAAATATTTATCAGTGATGCGACATCTGAAGAGGCCCTGCTTGCCGATATTCAAGTAGAGCTTACCTTGTTGCAACAGACACCCGCTTCAGAATTAGAAACGACTCTTGTCGCTATCCCGCATTTCCTTCAGGATTTTTTCGACTACAACCAGTTTCTTGATTGGGTCGATGCCCTACTAAAACAGGAAGGCTGGCAAGGCATTTTTCAAATCGCTTCATTTCATCCAGATTACTGCTTCGGTGGCGCTGAGGCAGATGATGCTGAGAACTTAACCAACCGTTCTCCCTATCCGGTCATCCACTTGATCCGCGAAGAGAGCATGGAGCGAGTGTTAAAGCACTACCCTGACCCTGAATCTATTCCTGACACCAATATTGACCGCGTTGAATCGTTAACAGCCACAGAGAAACGTAAACTCTTCCCTTACTTATTCAGTTAATGGGTCGGGCATCAATAAAACAGTGAAAAACCATGTGCACCTAACACCGCTGAAAGTGTTGCCAATAAACTCAAGCTCAATAATACGATGTGCATGGTGTGTAAGCGTTTAAAGGTTTTCACACTCTCTTTTTCTGCTTGCTGGTGAAACCAGCGATGTAAAAATCGGGGTTCTAACACAAACAAAACAACACTGAAAACGAGCCAAATGGCAGTCATTAAGTGGAGCCACCAGTATTGCAGGTCTAAATATCTGTCCCATGCTTGCATGGCATGCAACATATAAAGACCTGATAATCCGGTTAAAATGATTGAAAACTTGGCTTGTAGGCCAAACCTACCTTCAAGTTGTTCAAACAGCGCCAGTTTCTCCTTTTCACTTTCCATTCTCTTTAAAGCAGGAATGAGAACCGTGGTAACAAAGGCGACGCCACCTATCCACATAACAACCCCTAGAATGTGAATAGCTCTTGATAGTGGAAATAGATCCATCTCGTTCATATTGACTCAATACGTTTACAAATGATGTATTTAGTATAAGTTGCATTCGAAATGCATAATATGTTTTGCATCAAATCTGTAAAAAAATAGTAACAATAAAACGATTAAATTTATTGATGTTTTTTAAAGTTTTAATTACCTAAAAGAATTAGGGGTATTTTCAATTACTCTTACCCTTGATGCTTCCCCTCATCGACTTAAAGCGGCATAATACGCAAAAATAATTGTCTTAGGTAATCTAATGTCTATACAAACTGCACTTCTAGCTCGTTGTGAATCTAAATGTGAACTCTGCTCTGCTGAGTCATCACTTACCGCTTTTCCAGTACCGCCCAAAACGGACATTACTGTTGATAACTGCATTATGGTTTGCGACAAGTGCCACAGTGAAATTGAAGAGCCAACGGATTTCAATCACTGGCGTTGTCTAGGTGATAGCATGTGGAGTCAAGTACCAGGTGTTCAAGTTACGGCTTGGCGTCAATTGACGCGCCTCTCTACTGAAAGCTGGGCACAAGACATGTTAGAGATGATGTATCTTGAAGAAGAAATTTCGAACTGGGCGCAACTTGGCATGTCAGACGAAGACAAACCACGCGACGTAAATGGCGTTGAATTGAAAAAAGGTGACGACGTCACAGTGATTAAGGATCTTCCTGTTAAAGGCACCAACCAGGTCATCAAACAAGGCACGGTTATCCGTGGTATAAGTCTTGGCGACGATCCACGCCTAGTTTCAGGTAAAGCAAACGGCGGTCAATCTATGTATGTAATCGCTGAGTTCTGCCGCAGAAAGTAGTTGATGCACTGATCATTGATGATAAACGAAGACGCCAACAGGGCGTCTTTTTTTACGTCATTAATTTTTCAATTTAAGGCCAAATAGTCGAATTCGACGTTATTCGTTAGGTAGAACTGTACTTCTTAACGATGTCTGCTTAATTACTTCTTTACTAACATCATCACAGATATGAAATTTGACCGATTCCATATTTTTATCCATTACTACTATATCTGCTTTATTCAATATATTAATACTATTAAAAATTACTCTTAGTAAGGTATTTTTCCATCGTGAAGTATTGACGGTTCAATACGTTAAGGAAGTGTCTCTATTTGAAATGTTTTCTAGCTTTCATTGTAATAAAAATGTAATAAATCATTGATATTAAATAACTAATTATTATTTTTGTGATATGCAACTGTGTTTTCATCTGAATTCGTTTATTTATAGATTTATACTGGGCTCATAAATGATACTTATATCATAAGAGCAAACTAGCAGTAAGTTGCATGAAAATGATCTAGGAAGTAAATATGAATCAAGAACAAAGCTTTGATGAATCACAGGTATTGCTATCAACGACAGATTTAGACAGCATCATTAAGTACGCCAACGAGGACTTTTGTAATATTGCGGGATATTCACTATCCGAACTTCAGGGGAACCCGCACAATATCGTTCGTCATAGCGACATGCCAAAAACGGCCTTTAAAAATTTATGGTCACATTTAAAACAAGATAAGTCTTGGATGGGACCGGTTAAAAACAAATGCAAAAACGGCGATTACTATTGGGTTAACGCCTACGTAACCCCCGTTAAAAATGAGAAAGGTGAAGTCTTCGAGTATCAATCTGTCCGAACCCTACTCAATTCAGAAACGAAAGCCCGTGCCGATTCGGTTTACCAAAAGATCAATCAAAACAAACAACCGCTAGGCTTACGTTTTCAAACTGACATGACCTTATGGGTTCAATCTCTGCTTATTTTTACGCTGATCGTTTCATTTGCTATGTTGGCTTTCACATCGATTGAACCCGTCTTTCTTCTTCCTTATATCATTCCATCTTTATTGATCACCCCATTTTATTATGGTTGGCGACGACGATACGCCAAACTTAATACTGAAGCTAAAGCAGTATTTGATAATCCGCTGATGAGTTACCTCTATTCGGGTACTAATGATCAAATTGGAAACCTCGATCTCTGTATTCAGATGCGTAAAGCAGAAATCAATGCCATTGTTGGACGCGTTACGGATGTCTCACAGACCATTAGTAATACGTCATCAACATCGTCCCAAATATGTACGGAAATAGCGGGCGTATTAAACCAACAAAATATCGAAACTGAGTTAGTCGCAACCGCGATGAACGAGATGTCTTGCACCGTTAATGAGATCGCAACGGTAGTGTCTCAAGCTGCCAATTCATCTCAGCAAGGGTTAGATATGAGCAAAGTTGGTAAAGAGATAGTCAGTGAGTCGACTGGAGCGATTAATAATATGGCCACGTTACTTTCTGAAGTAGATGAGTCAATAGAGTGCTTAGTTGCTGGTGGTCAATCCATTGAGTCAGTATTGACTGAGATAAACAGTATCGCAGAGCAAACCAACCTTCTCGCGTTGAATGCGGCAATTGAAGCAGCACGTGCCGGAGAGCAAGGCAGAGGTTTTGCCGTTGTTGCTGATGAAGTGCGTGCTCTGGCACAGCGTACCCAACAGTCAACTGAAGAAGTACATACTCTTCTTAATACATTACAGAGTGATTCTGAGCGTGCAAAATTAGCCATGGATAAAGGTACTCAGCAGTCGGTTGATTGCGTTGAGTTCGCCACGAAAACGGGAAATGCATTTGATGCTATTGCCGAAGAGATGACCGATATTGCGAGTATTAATGAACAGATCGCTACCGCTGTTGAAGAACAGTCTGTTGTGACAGAGCAGATAAACCAAAATGTTGTCTCTATCTCTGAGATGTCTAACCTGAGTGAGCAGCAGGGATTGAAAGCGGTTACATTAAGTAGTGACTTGCTGACGAGTATTCATGAGCAAGAGAGTTTAATTAAGCAGTTTAGATGTTAATAACTTGAACTTGTAAGCACGCATAAAAAAACGCTGACATAAAGTCAGCGTTTTCATTTAAATTATTTACCCTGAATCTGAGTAATTAGCGATACATACCGATATCTTTTTGAAGGTGAGATGATAACTCGCTCACGTAGCGTGATTGAGATACTTCATCTTTTCCAATAAAAATATCACGTATGTGTGCAATCAATCCTTTGAAATTTACAGCATACGCTTTTTGATCCATCGCTGGTACAGAGTCAATAACATTTAGGTTCATAGCTGCTTGTGACATGATTGTCTCACTTAATTTAAAATTGAAATAGTTGGTTGTGGTTGATGCAAAGGATATTATTCCTAAATATTGTCGCAGAATAATGATAAAAAAATGAGGTTCACATTAGTTTTTCTAATTAATAATTGGTTAACATTTGAACTGAATATTTATGCGTCAATTGCTATTTATTGAATGGAAAAACAAGGCTTTAGTGAATAATTAAAATGAATTTAATTAGCTTATAAATTATGATAACATTGCGATAACATAAATTATTTTTGTAACTATTCCATGATTACTTTTCTCGCTAAACACTCTCTAATTATTATGTTCATTTGTGCTTTTTTA
Organism: Aliivibrio kagoshimensis; assembly: GCF_050337105.1. NCBI lineage: Bacteria > Pseudomonadati > Pseudomonadota > Gammaproteobacteria > Vibrionales > Vibrionaceae > Aliivibrio > Aliivibrio kagoshimensis. The sequence continues at coordinate 21,411 of NZ_JAKJSQ010000045.1, read as the reverse complement.
GGCTTTATTTTGCCCCAAGCTTCAGCGGCGGTTTTTCCCTTTTTACCCTACGTGCTTTTTTTTCTAATGACGCTATCTATGATAGGTACCGATCAGAATCGATTGATGCGAGAACTCTCTAAACCAGCATGTTGGATGTTTGCCCTGCTCCACTCATTCGGTTTTATGCTCCTCAGTGCCCTCTGTTGCTATTCTTTAGGGGTAGACGATGAGTTAACCTTAGCAATTGTTGCTGTGGCTGCTACAGGCTCTCTGTTTGCAACACCTGCCATTGTGAAAGCGATTGGCTTTGATACGGTTTTTGCGATGGCAATGACCATCACTACGACACTGATATTGCCAATTTCCCTGTTTGTGACTCTATTTCTGTTTCAACAGCACTCTGTCAGTTTGGACATGTATCAATATGGATTGCGTTTATTGATCTTTATTTTTGGTCCAATGCTGTTATCGCTGTTGATGTATCGATATATACCAACCATCAAACTTAAAATGATTCACCAAAAAATTTCACCCTTTACGATTGTGTTGGTGTTCTTTTTTCCATTCGGTTTGATTGGTGATTTTAGAGGGTTGTGGCAGACGTCATCCAGTGAGGCGTATCAATATTTATTGATCGCTTGTGCGCTCTGTTTTCTGTTTTTTGCTATCACATACTTTATATATAAACGAAGTGGTGAAGAGAACGCTTTGATTAGCGCAATAACGGCTGGAAATAGAAATGTACTATTGAGTTTTACGGTGGCTGGTAGCTTACTGGGTCCAGCATTCTTGCCTTTGGTAGGTGCTCTGCAGATTCCAACCTATTTCTTACCGATGGCGGCGAAATTTATTGCAAAACACAAAACCAAAAACAAGTGCTGATTTTCTATTTGTCTCGATAACTGCTTATTAAACGGTTACAGGTATAAAATAGACTAATGTAGACCATGCGATTAACCATCCGGATAATACAAACACGTCAGTCCAATCTTTCTCCCACATAACTTCCCCTTATCACTCAGCAGTGAGTTGCCATATAACTAGTTCACTAGATATAAAGCAATTAAGGTGCCAAGTTTTATTATCTCGGGGTAGTCATTACTTTTTCATCGTTTCAGGCTGTGATCAATTATTAACCATTTGATTTAGAAAGAGTGATGGTTTATTGAGCGCTTCACTATTTTTAATAAAATCGATGAAACAGTCAGCCATTGAGTGTGTCAAAATCATGGCGTCGTCAATAATTTCACTAAATGCGTGATAGCCTTCCTTGCCTTTTATGGTGTAGGCAGATGAAACGCCAGTATAGATAGTGTCATCAGTCACCGGGATCCACCGCTGATCTTGCCAGATCTTTAGCTCTACAATTCGTTTGTCCTTTTCTCGCTTAGCGTCATAAACAAAAGACAATTCAGAAACATAGGGGTAACTTCCGCTGCCTGTCCCTTCGACACCGTTGTTAGTTGCATTATTAATCGCTCCTTCAAGAGCCAAGCGAAGGTGTCGGCCTCTAACTTTATAAATGGCGATTGGTACTGCAAACGGCAATACTTGTCCGGTAATATCCGAGATAGTGATGTTGCCACGGGTTAATGATGTTCTCACTCCCCCGGCGTTATGAATAGCAAAGTCGACGTCATAACCGTCATTCCTCACCTTCCATAAAAATGAATCAGTGACTAACGGCGCAATGTCACTGGGTCCACGTTCATCCGGGATACGAACGTGACGTAAATCCGTATCGAGGTGCCCAATAACTATCTTTTGTAAGGCTTGTACATCCGGTCGATATTTGGCATTAAGCAGTGCTTCAACTTCTGGATCTCTTTTACAGCGAATCACATTAGGGTGAGCAAACAGTTTCTCTTTAACTTGATGGTAAATATCTTCGTGGATATTACTCTCAAAGGTAGCGTCTACACACAGTCGTCCGCCTAACAGCAGTTCATTTTTTCCGACTAGCTTGTCGATAGTGCCATCGTCATTAAAAGTGATGTCGCAGTGACCAAGTGCGATAGAGTGAAAACCTGACTGGACAATATGCGTCTGGTTAACCTTAATACCATATGGGTCGTTGACTGCCATTCCTATGTCAGAAAAGTCCCCCTGCAAGATATGAGTATGGCCGCCAATAATCAAACTGATGCCATCGACGCTCTCTGCTAACTGTTTATCACCCTGGTAACCAAGGTGGCTTAACAGAATGATCTTATTAATACCTTGAGCACGTATTGCGTTAACCGTATTAATAGCGACTTGAGTAGACAACACAAAGGGGGTATCGGGATCAGGGTTGGCCAGTAAGCTCATCTGATCAACGGATAAACCAAATAGCGCCACCTCGCTGTCACCCACTTTTTTCACGATGTACTTCGCGGTTGCCGTGTCTGGCTGGTAGGGGTATAAATTTTTCTGATCGCCCAATCGAAGCGGTTTTAGTGGCGACTCTTTACTGATGTCCCAGTTACCCGCAAGGAATGGAAAGTTGATATTTGCGATAAACTGAGTGACGGGTTCATTGCCCATATCGAGCTCATGGTTACCGATCGTCATCATATCAACACCGATTAAATTCAACATTTCAGCATTGGCCACCCCTTTGTAGAGGGAGAAGTAGAGGGTACCTTGAAAGCAATCACCCGCATGTAAAAACAGAAATTCGTTACCACTGTCCACAGACTGGGCACGAAGCTGTTTTACGCGTTGAGAAATTCGGGAGAAACCACCACAGTTTACATAGGCTTTTACCGCTGGATTAGCATCTATAGCTAGCGTTAACGAGAGCGGATTGGAGTCGAAATAGGAGTGGGTATCATTAATATGCGCGATTTTTAGCGTTGTTTTACTTCTGTTCATCAGTCTTCCAATTAGTTGATACGATATAGTAACAGCTAATGCCTACATTTTTTATTCATATTTATGACAAGTATACGATATTCATAACCTGTTGAATTAATGTGATCTTAACGCCTACCCTACTCGATTCTATGGTATATGCTTAGAAGGTAGTTAAGGAGAATGTGTATGAAGTTAGACCGTATTGAAATTTCACGTTTCAGAGGAATCAAACGTCTTTCCCTTTCATTTGATGAACTCACTACGTTAATCGGTGAGAACACATGGGGAAAATCCTCCCTCCTCGATGCACTGTGCATTGCATTACCCCTCGATCTTAAAGCGTACGAATTTTGTAAACATGATTTCCATCAGGACCACTCTGTCTCCCTTGCGCCAAGTCGACATCTGCAAATTGTTATTCGTTGGACTCACTCATATCCTGAGGAGTACCTCTCAAGCCGTTACCGTAAATTTAAAGTCGCGTGGCAGCACTGTGACCAACCGGATAAGAAATACATCTATCAAAGGATCAGCTCAACCTTTGTCGATGATAAAATTTCCACTAGCTACTCATTTTTAGATTGTGATGGTAATGAGCTGCCTCTTCACGATCCCAAAGCATTAATCGATGAGTTAGTTAGATTACACCCAGTGATCCGACTAAAAGATTCTCGCCGTTTAAAGCAGCAAGAGGATCACGTCTACTTTGATGACCGAGTAGAGCGGCGGATTAATAATACTTGTCGACGTCTATTAAACTCCCCTGGGCAAGTAAACAATGGCGAACTGCGCAGTTCTTTGAAGTCGATGCAGAGTTTGGTTGAGCACTATTTTGGCTTTGAATCTCATACCTTTGTCGATACTAAGAAAATTCATGACGGACTCTTTTATGGTCATGCTCATGAAGAGAGCTCACTGCAAAATATCATGTCAAAGAGCCGTACTAAACAATCTAAGTTATTGTTATTAGGCTTACTCAATACCTATTTAAAAGCGAAGGGCTCGAATCGAATCAGCCAAGCGGCCCGTCCAATATTGATTATTGAAGATCCAGAAGGGCGACTGCACCCTACTCAGCTTATTCAAGCGTGGAATCTAATGCAGTTGATTCCGATGCAAAAAGTATTAACCACCAATAGTAGCGGTCTACTTTCTATTCTTCCGCTCTATTCGTTAAGACGACTGGTAAGGCAGTCAGACCGAACATTAGCGTTATCGCTTCGTAATAATCAACTCTCTACTGATGAGCTTAGACGTATTACCTTCCATATCCGTCTACATCGACCCGGCGCTCTGTTTGCTCGATGTTGGTTATTGGTGGAAGGGGAAACTGAGGTATGGATCTTTACAGAAATGGCTCGAATTTGTGGCTATAACTTAGCTGAAGAAGGTGTCTATATTATCGAGTTTGCGCAATCAGGGCTAAAATCGTTAATAAAAGTGGCCAATGCGTTTAATGTCGAGTGGCATGTTGTTACCGATGGCGATGTCGCTGGCAAAAAATACGCCGCATCAGTGAAGTCCCAATTGGGTAATGATCAAGAACGACACCGGTTAACTGAATTACCACATAAGGATATTGAACACTTTCTCTATACAACTGGCTTTGAGGGTTTCTTCAGGGAGTTAGTCAATATCACAGCAGACCAACCTGTACCACCTAAAAAAATCATTTTAAAAGCGTTAAAAAAATACGCCAAACCAGACATCGCATTAGGTATTGTGGAGTATTGCGAAGAGCGTGGCGTGGAAATGGTGCCACTGCTGATTCGCTGGGTAGTAAAACGAGTCATTACCATGGCTAGGGGGAATGTGTAACGTCCAAATTATTGTGGCAGTAAAGGCAAGTACTATACGTACTAAGTTATTTTCGTTCATATAGGCTTGTACCTTGTGCTATCGCTTTGGCTAACACGTCTATTTTACTTTCTGCTAACGCAAGGTCAGTGTCATTATCAATAAAAAAAGGTTCAATAATCACGCACGGCATGTTGGTGCGCTTACAAAGGTGTCCTCCTCTGTCTCCTGCTTTGCCTTTATACGCAACATTGACAGGTTTAAGGCCTCTATCATGTAAGCCTAAGGTTGTAACAATCTGTTTTTGAAGACATTGAGCTAAAAATTTACTCTTGCTTGAGCGGTAATAGTGCAAAACCTCTGATCCTGATGCCTGCATATTAAAAGCGTTGCAGTGTAAAGATATTGCGAGGTTTGCATGAGTTTTATTGACCTTACGAGGGAGTTGAGAATATGACGTTCCATCTCTGAACACGATCTCTACGGTGAAGCCTTCTTTGTATAAATACTGCTCTATTCTAAGAGCCAGCTCACTATTGAATTGGTATTCTGTTCGCCCCATCTTGTTTGACGCACCTTGTGCGTATGAGTCATGACCAACGATTATTGCCACTTTCATTTTGCTTCTCCTTCGCTACACATTCAAGTAGATAACTGATTATTAGTAACTGATAAAAATTGGCGGTAAATCTTGATTCACGGAGTTGAATACATTGATGGCATAATTTTGACGCCCATTGATCTGAATGGAGTACTGGCCTGGGGCGATATTGGAAAAGTAAAACATGCCATCAGGCCCAGTAACATATCGACCAATCGCCCTCCACCCCATGGATGATGGCATATAGAGATCGACGGTTACTCTTTCTAATGGATATGGCGTTCGTGAATAAGGGTTTGCCCCTTTCACCTGCCCGCGTAAATTGGTTGCGTTAACCAAAAATGGGGCAAGTAGTAGGGTCATAAATAGGACGATGATATAACCATTTTTAACGTTCATTGTTGCCTCCCATTAGTGCCTTAAATCTGGGCCACCAATACTGCTCGGCACTAAAGATTCTGTGAATTCATTGTCTGAATATTCATTAAACAGTTGAGGGGCTGCTTTTATGATTACCGGGTCATTTAACTTGATTAACAGGTCATATTCATCAATATACGCGTTCTCACTTGCTTCACTCAGATCTAAGATATAGTGACCGAAGTTAGGGATGTAAAATGTCAGTTGGGTCTTCTCCCATGTCCGTTTTAATCCGGGCAGACTAAGGATGACCTTATTTCCATTTATCCTTTGCAGTTCAGGATCAATCGATACCTTGAGCGTTTCGATTAACAAGCCATTAGTAAATTGAGTTCCATCTTGATTCAGCAAATCGACTTCCGCTTTTAACGTCCATACTGGATTGCTCATCTGAGTGATTTGGTGGTGTGTATTTTGTACAAGGAAGAAACCAAGCGTCACGGTGACGACGTAAGCGGAAAAAGCACCGGTTGTTTTGAAGTTCAAATTCGCGAGGACACCCGATGCTGACACTTTAGTATCTGGAAACATCCGATATAACACCATGGCTGGCACCATAGGGAGCAATACATACAGCGCATACAATGCAAATGACAATACTACGGCTAAAACCTGTTTATCCATCACTGCCTTCCAACAATTTGTGCATAATCAACAAAGAGTAGATGCTATCACTTGAATAAGTTAGGGGTATTGGAATTAGTGGTTGGAAGTCTTAATTACACAACAAATTATGTGTATTTATTCAGAGGAAAGGTGGCCCCACTCTCAAGAAGGCACACAGCCCTTAATTGAGTCAGAAAGTGAATGTACTTTTGCTAGAGAGGGTATTCTTATTGTCACTGAACGTTTGATTTAACCGATCTGTAATGTGTTTCATGATCTTCTTGATCTCAACAATAAGTAGATGAAATAACTCCCGCCAATTATTGATACTAAAGTGCCTGCTGCTAACTGTGCTGGATATACCACGACTTGTCCAAGCCAATTTGCAAATAACATGAGTGTTGCACCAATCAAAAATGACCAATAAATTTGTGTCCACACTAACCTTGCACCTACCAAAGCGGCAATATGAGGAGCAAGCAGACCAATAAAAGTAACCGGTCCCATTGTCGTTGTTACGACGGAACACAAGACAGCGACGATACAAAGCAACGTCGCATACGCCATGGAAACATTGAGGCCTCGTGCACTGGCGAATTCGCGACCTGTTGCTATTAATGTAATCCACCGACTCAGTATTAACGCCACCATAATGCCAATCGATACCACTGCAGCCATCGTTATTGCTGAATCCGGTTTGACACGATAAGTAGATCCCGCCAGCCAAGCCAGCAAGGTATATTTCCCTTCACCCACTCTGGTTAAGGAGAACTGTACTAACGCTTCTAATAATGCAGTTAACGAAATACCAGTTAGAATGAGAATTGAAGGCGCATATTGATGTTTTTTACCCAAAAATAAGAGTATACAAAGTGCAATAGCACTGCCTAAAAATGCCACCCAAGGGCTTAATGAATGAATAGAGTAGCCCATGAATAAGCTACTGAATATTAGGGCTAATACAGCGCCAGCGGACACGCCAAGAATATCTGGGCTTGCTAGCGGATTGTAGACCAGCCTTTGTAATATAACACCAGCTACCGCCAAGCCGCCCCCAGCAAATATTGCCGTAAGCATTCGAGGCCATCGTATAGACCATTCAAATGTATCTGGAAAGCCGAAATAACCCATACCTGATGAAGGTTGTGAAAAAACGCTTAGCATTATCAACCCTCCCAGCATGGCGATCAAAACTAGAGACGCCAATGGCGAAATCTCTTTTAGACCTTTTGGCATGGAGAAAAACAGTTGATCTTGTGCAGACATCTGTTTCCTCGCAATAATAATCAGTGCTGGTGCACCTATTACCGCTGTGGCTGTGCCTGTAGGTATCATATCCATTGACCATTGTGCCAAAAAAGTCGCTAGGCTATCAGTTGTGCATAAGAGTAATGCACCTATTACACAGCTGGCTAACAGTTCCTTTTGTGCCTTAATATATCCCAAGTGTTTTGCAATATTTGGTGCTATAAGGCCAATAAAACTGATCACACCCACTGACGTTATTGACACTGACACTAACCAAACGCCAATAAACATCAAAACAAAAAATGTTGTCCCAATATTAAGTCCACGTGCAGCAGCACCTTCGGTTCCAATAGAGAGTAACGTTAATGTTCTTGGAGCCAGTAAAAAAATGATAACAATTGGCAACAATTTAGGCAGAAGCCATACCACTTGTTCCCAACCGTTTTGGCCGAGATCCCCTGCCCCCCAAACAAATAAGTTCTGGGCATATTGATCGTTAAGCAAAATGATGGCAGTGGCGAATGCGCCTAATAATAAATTGACCGCCATACCTGCAAGCACAATAGGCAAACCACTCATATTCTTGATACCGACAATAGAGACGATGAGTCCCATCGCTAGCAGAGCTCCAACCAACGCAAACCAGACTGAATATTGCGCGACTAACATCGGAGCGACCACATTCAATACCACTAAACCAAGCCATGCTCCAGATGACGTCCCTAATGTTAGCGGTGACATCATCCGGTTTTGTGTAAGTTGTTGAAATAGACTCCCTATCGTACCGAGTGTGCCGCCTACTATAATCGCCATCACAAGTCGCGGTATATTGACATGTAAGAGAGCCATTAACTCAAACGAATCATCTGCCATTTTAAATAATGACGCAACATCACTCACGGACATCAGCGTTTTAAGTACTGGCCAAAGAGGGCCAAATTCTGATTGTCCTAACCCTATATGAAAAATGGCCGAGGTTAACAGGGCCACCACGAGCATGACCCCACTTGACTTCATCATTGCTCCGCAAGTGTCAACAATGATTCAGCCATTGCTTCAGCATTGTACATTATGGACATCGCACCACCGTAACTCCAACTTGCAGCGACTGTTCCTACTTGATGATTTTTGACAAAAGGCATGCTATTCCAAACTGGAGAACGATTGAGTTTTTCCTGATATGGGAAAGGTTCAAAATAAAGAGCAATACCATTATTGATGGCCTTAAGATCAGTGATACGCTTTTGACTGATGCCCCATTGACTGGAAGGAAGAACCATTGCGTTTTCAAAACCTAACTGTTCTAACGCGTATTGTGGAATTGAGTTGTCACCATAAAGATACACAGAGGTAGTACTGGCAAAACGAAATGATGTCACTTTGGGTTTATCATTTGGGTATGCTTTGTCTAACTTGAGCTTGAGCTCAGCTATGCGCATTTTCATGGCCGTTAATTTTTTATCCGCTTCTTTCTCCTTACCTATTACTTGGCTTATCATCTTAAAGTTTTCAATAGCGGCACTCACATTATTATGTTGCTCACTATATGTTTGGTAATAAAGAACGGGGGCGATTTCAGAAAGCCGTTGTTGCAGATCTTTTTGAGGGGAGGCAATAAGAATGACATCAGGGTTTAGCCTTTTCAACGCTGAAAAGTTTGGTTCGGTTCGAGTCCCAATATCAGTAACACCTTCAGGAATGGCAGGTTGTACGACCCAATCGGTATAGCCTGATATATCAGGAACCGCAATGGGTGTAACACCCAATTCAATAACCTGTTCTGCTATATCCCAATTAAGTGCAGCAACCCTTACTGGTTGAGCATCGAGTGTTTTATTTCCTTCGCTATCTTTTACTTCAAAATTGGCCATTACCTGCGGTGACATGAGTGCTGCAAGCATGCATATCATAGCCTTTAAATGATAAAACCCGCGGCCTATCTGATTTATTGTCATATTATACCTATTTATTAATATTCAGTACTTTCATTATGAATGACAAAAGCAGCCAAAATAGGGCTGCTTATATCTCGACAAAACTAGCTTAGTTAGAACTCATAATTTACGCTGACCTCAACAGATTGTTCCGCACCAAACCAACAATTAGATTGGTCATAACAGGCAGAATACTCTTTGTTGAGCACATTATTAATGGCTAAATTGGCAGTCGCACCTGTCATGCTTTCCATCGCACTACCTAAGTCATAACCGACAGACAGATCCACAACCGTGTAAGAGGGTACTTTTCCTTCGGTATTAGTGGCATTCATTTGCATTTCACCCACGTAACGTGCTCCTGCACTCAGTCGTGAGCCAGCTAATACGCCAGTGTATAGATTGTAATTAGCCCATACATTGGCTGTGTGCTCGGGGACATAGATGGGAGTCGTTCCTTCCAATCCACTTAGAGAGTCTTCAATCACTTCCATATCTATGTAAGTGTAAGATGTCGCAACATCGAGGTTCTCAGTTGCAAACCACTTTCCAGATAACTCGACGCCTTTAGAAACCACTTCACCCACTTGAATTTTAGGTCCGTATACGTTCGTAGGATCTGTCATCAACATATCTTTTTTGGTGATATGGAATAGAGAAACGGTCGCTTCTTTTGACATATCTTCAGACAGGTATTTAACACCTATTTCAGCTTGTTGAGCCGATTCTGGGTCAAATTCATTCCCATTTCGATCAACACCAGATGCGGGTTCAAAGCTGGTTGCGTAACTTGCAAAAGGGGAAAGGCCGTTATCAAATTGATATAAAGCGCCTAATCGATAAGTAAACGGTTTATGGTCTGATTCATGTGAATAATAGTCACTTTCAGATTTATAATGATCTAAACGGACTCCCGCAATTAGAACCAAAGCATCTAAACGAATCTGATCTTGAAGGTAGAAACCAAGTTGACTTGATGTTGTATCATCAAGGTACTGAGCCGTTTTTGTCACATCATTGCGATCGAGTAAGTCGTTATTAGGATTCAATGGGTCGAAACCTGTAAATCCACTACTATTGGCTGAGTATGATGAGTAGTTAACATTACCGTCCATGTCTTGATAATCGACACCAATCAGGATGTTATTTTCAATAGAACCGACATCGACAACACCACTCAGTTGGTTATCGATAACAAACCCTTTAAAGCTTTCATCTGTCGAGTATAAAGAACGTGTTAACTGATTAGGTGTACTCGAATTGTAACTCTGGTGGTAAGTATTTTCCTGATACAGAGATGCATCGGTATAACGAGCATTCTGTAAAAACGTCCAATTATCATTTAATTCATGGTTAATTTTATAACCAGCGATTAAGACTTCACGTTCAAATTTACTCCAATTTTTATCCCCCATAGAAACCGTAGGGTCACTGGCTTTCAACACATCCAACGGCATTGATGAATTAATGCCCATTGAAGGATCGTTTTGGTAATAAAGATTAAAATTAATTAATGTTTTATCACTCGCTTGCCAATCCACAGAGGGCGCTATCAGATAACGTTCTTCTTCTGCATTGTCTACTTGGCTATCTTGTTTACGCGCTAATGCAATCAATCGATAAGAAAAATCGCTATCTCCGAATTGTCCCGTCGTATCAATAGATGCTTCTGTTAATTTTCGCGAACCAATGGCAACACCGACTTTGGTTGCTTGTTCATTTTGAGGTGCCTTTGCGATCATATTGACCATGCCCCCAGGTGGCATAGCCCCATAAAGTACTGATGTTGGTCCCTTAAAGATTTCAACTTGCTTCATTGCTATTGGATCGATCTGCGGTTGAAGATTCCAACCATTCAAAATTTGCAATGAAAGACCATCGTAGTAGTTAACATTGTTCGTTTTAAAACCGCGAATGGAATAAGAATCAAACATTGCGACAGCTCCACCACGGTTTTCAGTGACAACCCCAGGCGCATAACGAAGGGCTTGATTCAGAGATTGAACTCCTCGAATTTCTAATTGTTCCTCATCAATAACCGTAATACCTTGAGGTGTCTCTTCAGGTTCTATTGCTGATTTGGTTGCCGTATTACGATATGCCTTCCCCATAACAGTGACTGTTTCTATACTAGAACCAGCGTTTGTCACCGTCTCTTTTGCTATAACTTGGGTTGATAATGCAGTCAGCAATGCAACTGTAAGTGATGAATACTTAAAACGAGTGTGAGTGGTCATGATTCCCTCTAATACCAATGCATAATACGAATAATAATGAATCGCATTTGCATTGTATGCATCTAGGAATGGGATAATTAACAATTTGGGGCAACTTAAAAAAATTTACCGATTGATAACTACAAACAGATACTATTTAGCAGAAAGACATAGTTAAAAATCATGATTGCGAGATAGCTCTAGGCTCTAATAATAGGAACCCAGTATTCCATCTCTGCGTTCGTTGCGTTGACGTCATAGTTGGGTGGATATGCTTCAAGTTCATAGCCATCAACACCACGGTAGCCTGAGGATGGTAACCAGTTGAGCACAAACCAACTTAACGTATGAGGTAAATTTTCAATACAACCACGATGTTTAACGACCGCATACACCTGTTTAGGAACAGTGAGCACCCCCAGTTTATCGGAGATAATGCTGGGTAATTGAGGAAGAGAAATCGAATCCTGAAGTTCGATACCAGCCCAATACTGAATGTTAGTGCCATCAAAACACGATTGGGTCAAATCGATAACACCAACAAATTGGTATGGATTGTCATTATTAGCCAAATTGGCACTGTGAAACACGGGAGGCATTTGTGTGGCGATTTCATTTTCCAAATGTGACCAAAGCTGCGGCACTTTTTGAGTAAAATCTTGAGTCAGCGAAAACAAGCCGCTAATTTCAGATGTAACTCCTTTGACTAAAAACGATTCTCTTTCATCTATACGCACCTCAACAAAACTGAGTTCGCCTTTTATTTGAGATGTCGCTACTTCTGATACTTCGATCGGTTTTCTTAGCCCTACCCGCTTACCTGCTTTTCGATATTGACTTGGGCTCGATCCAAACATTTGTTTAAAAGATCGACTAAAGCTGATTTCAGAATTGAAACCAAGTGATAGGGCGATGTCAATAACTCGCTCTTTACCATCAAGAAGATATTCAGCGGCTTGGCTTAGTTTTAGCTCTCGAACATAGTTTGCGACCGTCAGACCCGTTTCTGCTTGAAAAACTCTTTGCAGTTGCCAACGAGACCAACAACTCTGTTTTGCAATATGTTCTAGCGACAATGTGGCGTTAAGGTTAGCGTGGATATAGGCCAAAACTCGACTGATTCGAATAAATGCTGGGGTGTTCATATGCAGACTCTCAAGTTCTCTATTGCTGGCTGCTAGAGATTAATCCAACCAACATTTTATCATTCTAACGATCTAGCGTGACACACCGTTTATAAGCGGATTCACTAAACCACTGCCTTATGCAAATGCTCCATATTGTATGGTTATCTATTTTTATCTTGGTTATGATAACACGACTAATTCTCATTTAAAGGTTTAAGATGCTTTCCCAGTTGAACAACATTATCACTCGTAGGAGAGCACCGTCTTTACATCGAAAGGTTTTCAAATATTCAAAACAAGTAACGTCCTATTTAAAAGGCAGTTATGGCGCACTACCCGCTAGAAGCATTGCAGTGACTAATAATGATAGCCATAAAGAAATCAAGCGAGTGTACGATGGTATTGCACAAACGTACCCTGAAGCTGGTAAGGCATATTGGTTAACCCGAAGTTGGGATTTAGTATGTTGGCAACCCATTTACGTTTCATTCATTTCAATTTATGGTCTTTATTCTCTGCCGGATATCAAGAACATTGCTCAATTTAGGATCAACGCCTTTGTAGCAGGTTATCGTTTTTTCAATGATGCACACAAACACGGTACCCCTGAGGAGCTTATACCGTATGCCGGAGAAGCCATACTGTCATTGACAGCATTTTATCGTTCTCAATTCAGTATATGGTTACGAATTCGTCCAGGCTTCACTCATCACTTGCTCGCTGATCTATTGCTTTCAAGTTTAATTAAACTTCAGCAACACCAACCGAATCTTACCAATGAATATATTATTGACCAAGCTAGGCGATGGTTAGAGGCGTGCCAACTTCCAGAAAAACACCTAGCCAGTCTTACTGTCGATGCCAGATCAGGAATGCTGAAGTTAGTAAGAATAAGCTGTTGTTTGGTTTATAAATGCAACACCAGTAAATATTGTGATGATTGTCCGAGACATCCCGATAACAAAAAACGCTGATAACGCGCTATTTTTAGATTGTTGACGCCTTATGTAGCGTTTATTCTACTCCCGATTTGACCTAGGTACATGACTGACATGTTTCAACTTTCAAATATTAAAATTGTTCGAGATAACCGCTCTATTCTCAGTATTGATGAGCTGACAATTCCAACTAATGAACTGACGATCGTTCTTGGTCATAATGGTTCGGGGAAATCTACCTTAGTAAATTTATTGTCTGGGCAGTTATCACCAGATGAGGGCTCGATTTATCTATCAGGCACATCACTTTCATCATTAAAAAGTAAAGAGTTAGCAAGAAAAATAGCCTACTTGCCTCAAAAGTTGCCTACATCTGCTGGATTAACAGTTGAAGAACTTGTTCGGTTAGGGCGCTTTCCTTGGAGAGGGGTTTTTGGACGTTGGAATGCTCAAGACAAACATATTATTCAAGATGCAATGGATAAAACGGGGGTCACTGATTTTTCACACGCTTTAGCAGATGATTTATCTGGTGGAGAACGCCAACGAGCATGGGTTTCCATGCTGCTCGCTCAACAGTCACCAGTATTGATCCTTGACGAGCCAACCTCAGCACTTGACGTTCATCATCAATTTCAATTAATGGGGTTATTGTCAGAGCTAAACAATAAAGAGAACGTTGGTGTTATTGTCATCTTACATGACCTAAACCTTGCCTTGCGATATGCCACACATATTGTAGCGCTAAAAAAAGGACGTATCGCATTTTCCGGCAGTGCGGAAGCATTGTTAAATGAAGAGGCGCTCTCATCACTTTATGAAACCTCCATTTGCTTGATCGACCACCCTCCTTCAGATAAAACCTTAGCTACTAAAAAAGTTGCAGTAGTGTGTGAATAATGCCCGCTTGGAATCGATCACCACCTGCGGTCTGTTTCTGTTTGCATTTGGCATAATTGATAAATTTTGTATAAACCGAATCGATGAAGAGCCAATATACATGAGCTTTCTCGCTAATCACGACACTGCTCTCCTGGCGCTACTTGCTGTTTTTTCGGATAAAAAAAGGGCCGCTAAAAGCGGCCCTTGAAACTTCGTAATTTCCGAATCGAATCGGGTTTACTCTTTACCGAATACGTTGTTCTCTTGCTCTTGAACTCGGATGAAAGTTGTACGCTTAGTTAGCTCGCGAAGCTTTGCTGCACCTACGTAGGTACATGTTGAGCGTACGCCACCAAGGATGTCAGAAATCGTTCCGTGAACGCTACCGCGGTATGGTAACAGTACGGTTTTTCCTTCAGCTGCACGGTACTTAGCAACACCACCTGAGTGCTTTGCCATTGCGCTTTCTGAAGACATTCCATAGAACTTCATGAACTGTTTGCCGTCTTGCTCAACCACTTCACCGCCGCTCTCAGTGTGGCCCGCTAGCATGCCGCCAAGCATAACGAAATCTGCACCGCCGCCGAAGGCTTTTGAAACATCGCCTGCACATGAACAGCCGCCATCACCAACAATACGTCCGCCAAGGCCGTGTGCTGCGTCTGCACACTCTATGATTGCTGAAAGCTGAGGGTAACCAACACCCGTTTTAACACGAGTAGTACATACTGAACCTGGGCCGATACCCACTTTTACAATGTCTGCACCAGCAAGGATCAACTCTTCAACCATATCACCTGTAACAACGTTACCTGCACTGATTACTTTGTCTGGGAATTCTGCACGAACACGCTCAACATATTGAACGAGATGCTCAGAGTAGCCATTAGCAATATCGATACAGATGAAGATAAGATCATCAGAAAGTGCCATGACATCTTTGGTTTTTTGGAAATCGGCATCGGATGTACCGGTAGAGACCATTGCGTTATTTAATGTTTTTGCATCATTGCTGCTAACAAATCCAGCCCAATCTTCGACTGTATAATGTTTATGGATGGCAGTCATTACGCCGTGTTCAGCTAACGCTTGAGCCATAGCAAAACTGCCCACTGAATCCATATTTGCAGCAATAACAGGAACACCTGACCACTTGCGACCGCTGTGCTTAAACGTAAATTCACGTTCAAGCTCTACTTGAGAGCGGCTTTTTAGAGTAGAACGCTTGGGACGGAAAAGTACATCTTTGAAACCAAGCTTAAGTTCTTGTTCGATACGCATGTGAAATCCTTATTAATAATCGTAAAGAATTACCAAAATTAGGTCTTTCGCTGGATGTCATATTTATTCTGATTACCAATTTTTAACCAGATGGTGAATTACACGCAAAAAAAACCGAAGCGTTGGTAGACACTCCGGTTTTCAGCATTATACGAGCAGATTTGAGGAATGCAACAATGATAGAACTATTTATTACTATTTTTTTTGCATTACTGACGCAATCGTTTGCTAATTAGTGTGTGACACATTTATGAAAATGAGTGTTTTTTTAGCCGCGTTGTTTCGATTTTCTGTGATATGATTCGCGAAAATCCCCTACTACTATGACCAAAGATGAAATTTCCTGGCCAACGTAAGTCGAAACACTATTTTCCTGTCAGCGCTCGAGATCCACGTGCAACTCAAGCTCAACAATCTCCAAAACTCTCTCGTCCCTACCCTATAGGTGTCGGGCAGACCATTGTCGATATTGAAGCTAAGGTTGATGAAGACTTCTTACAACGTCATCATTTAAGTAAGGGACACTCTCTTGTTCTTGAGGAGAGTAAAGCGGATGCGTTATACCTTGAACTTAAATCACGAAATTTGATCACTCACGAATACCCAGGCGATACCATTGGAAACACCCTTCATAACTACTCTGTGTTAGCAGACAGCAAATCGATGCTATTAGGTGTGATGAGTAAAGATCTTCAAATCGGATCTCATGCGTATCGTTACCTATGTAAAACATCCAGCAGAATGAACCTTGATCATCTTGAAGCGGTAGATGGCCCTATTGGTCGTTGCTATACTTTGATTTCGGAAGATGGTGAGCGAACGTTTGCCATCAACGAAGGCAAGATGAATCAACTTAACCCTTCAAGCATTCCGACTGCCGCATTTAAAAAAGGGTCTGCATTGGTTATCTCTTCTTATTTGGTTCGTGGCCAAAAAGGCGATCCAATGTTGGACTCAGTGATGAAATCCATTGAAGCGGCCAAAGCCAACAACGTTCCCGTCGTTTTAACGCTTGGCACCAAGTACGTGATTGAAGGCAACAGTGAATGGTGGCAAGCCTTCTTGAAAGAGCATGTTAGTGTCGTTGCGATGAATGAAGAAGAAGCGGAAGCATTAACAGGAGAATCTGACCCCTTACTTGCGGCTGATAAAGCCTTAGAGTGGGTTGATTTGGTGCTGTGTACTGCGGGTCCCATTGGACTTTATATGGCGGGGTATACTGATGAAGCGTCTAAACGTGAATCAGCCCATGATGTGTTACAGGGTAGCATTCCTAACTTTAATCAGTACGAATTTAGCCGTGCTATGGTGAAAGCGTCTTGTGACAACCCAATTAAAATTTATTCGCATATCTCTCCTTTCATGGGCGGTCCGGTTGAGATCAAAAATACCAATGGTGCCGGTGATGCCGCACTTTCTGCATTGATACACGATATGTCGGCGAACTTATACCACAAACGTAATGTCCCCAATTCAAGTAAACATGCCGCTGAATTTTTGACCTACTCATCGCTTTCTCAGATCTGCTGTTATTCAAGTCGTGTCTGTTATGAAGTGTTGATTCAGCACTCTCCACGGTTATCGAGAACACTGCCCGAACGTGAAGAGAATTTAGAAGATACCTATTGGGAACGATAATAGATATGAAAGCCGACTCATTGTAAGTCGGCTTTTTTTGATCGGTGACTATGTCTTGTAGAGTACCTTGATAACGTGGTATCCAAATTTTGTTTTAATTGGTCCGAGTGGTACCAGTGTTTCACCTGAAAAAACCGCTTTATCAAACGCGGGAACCATGGCGCCTTTTTTAAATTCACCTAAATCTCCACCACGTTTACCTGACGGGCATGTTGAGTATTTTTTGGCAAGTGTTTGGAACTTAGCCCCTTTTTTCAATTGTGCAATGATATCGTTTGCCAGGTCTTGGTGTTTCACTAAAATATGTAGTGCGGCGGCAGTTCTAGCCATTTGATGCCCTTATAATCGTTGTCGACAAAAGAGTATATCAGCCCGCAGACTCAATGAAAATGTATGCTCAATATCAATAAAATGGCGCTCTTCTTGGCTTTATTTCTCAATAACGTTAATTGGCACTATTAATCAGTCAATCCTATCCTTTAAAATGGTTAGGTATTAATCTCTAGAGTGGTCTTATGAAAAGCAAGGCGAATCAATCTCAAGGTATGCTGCTGTTTAAGCTAACAGCGAGTCAAACGTTTGCAATCGGCACCTTGAAAGTACGTGAAATCGTGCCATATGTTCAGTTAACGACTATCCCCTACTCGCATCATAATGTTCTAGGGACTGCAATTATCCGTGATATGACCATTCCAGTTATTGACATGGCGGCAGCAGTTGGTTTTCGACCGATTCATGAAAGTGAGCGTGAGAATTGCTACATCATCATTACCGACTGCATGCGTACCATTGTCGGATTTTTGATTCGTGGTATTGAAAAAATCACGGAATGTAACTGGAAAGAGATAGAGCCGGCTCCAGATACCGTGGGTGCTGGTGCTTACCTGACGGGGGTGACTCGTATCGATGATAATATTGTCCAGATGCTGGATGTTGAGTTATTGCTATCAAAAATCTATCCGGACTCAAACCAGAATCTCTACCCTATTATTGCTGATGTAGACAGAGAGCGTCTTAAGTCGCTCAATATTTTGTTAGTCGATGATTCGACGGTGGCAAGAAGACAGTTAGCTGCAGCACTAGATAGTATTAATATCCCATACAAAATTGGTAAAAATGGCCTAGAGGCACTTGAGATTTTACGATCATCACACGCTGAAGGATGTGCCATCGATATCTTAGTGAGTGATATTGAGATGCCAGGTTTAGATGGTTATGAACTGGCATTCCAAGTTCATAATGATAAAGAGCTCTGTGCGGCTTATATTATTTTACACACCTCACTCTCTAGTGAGATCAGTGTTGAACAAGCGCATCAAGTCGGAGCGCATGAAGCGTTAACCAAGTTTGAAGCGACCGAGTTGGTCAATGCGATGCTGCGTGGTGCAGAACATAATGAAGCACTAGCAACCTAGCTCTTATCAAACAGTAGTGACATAAAAAATGGGCCCCTATCAATTTAGATAGAGGCCCATTTTATTTGTATCTGTTAAATAAATTTGTTGAAGCGTGTTTAGAAATAGATCCGCACAACCGAGACGGCAACACAGCCTGGACGACGACATTTTTCTATCTCTACAGAGATCTCTTTCTCTAACTCTAAGCCACCTTTAATTGGAGTGACGTTCAACAATCTGCTGCGAGCGCGAATGCGTTTTCCTGATTTAACCGGATAAGGAAAGCGCACTTTGTTTAAGCCATAATTCACCGCCATTTTTGCGGTTGGAAACTGGCTATTATCAGGATCAACACTGTCGGTGAGTGATGACAGCATAGAGAGCGTTAAAAAACCATGTGAGATCGTGGTTTTAAAGGGTGAATCTGCCTCAGCACGAACTTTGTCTGTGTGGATCCATTGATGATCGTCAGTCACTTGAGCAAACTGATTAATCTTATCTTGATCGATAGTGGCCCATTCGCCAACATGAAATTCTTCACCAATAAGTGGTAACAACTCTTGCATAACCGCGTGTGACTCTGGCGTCAGCTTACTCTCATGTTGCTGAGGGGTACTACTCTCTTTACTGTTAACAAGGTGTTGGTGCTCTTTTACCCAAGTAACGATGTGACTGTTATTAGCTTTGGTTAAAAACTCAGTCCAGTAATCCATGATCGTAGGTGACATCCAGTCTTTTAATTCAAACGGGTATTTTGTAAGAGATTCACGTTTATGCTTAAGCATATCCACTACTTTCATGTAAGAATCCTCTAAAATCTATTAGCGAAAAACGACTAATATGTATGAAGTCGTATAATTCTGAATTAGATCACAAATTTGTGCAATTATTTTCGAGCGTACATGTGTAGGGCGAAAAGAATATATCTTTGAAATTCAATAGATTGAAAAAATGGCGAGTGATAAATAATCAATAATAATAGTTAATAATGTTAGATCTCCATTGCAGAAACCATAAAAATAATTGATTGATTAATCAGTATTTATTTAGCTTTCCGTTTCATCACGGCAATGGTCAGTCGACTTGTGCAGATAAGATGGCTTGAACTGTTACGAATTTCGATCTGCCATACCTGTGTTTTCACACCTAAATGAACTGGGGTTGCGGTACCTGTTACGATGCCAGATCGTACCGCTTTAATATGATTCGCATTAATGTCTAAACCAACACAGAAATGGCTGTCGTCTACACACATATTGGCAGCGATTGATCCTAAGGACTCTGCCAACAATACCGAGGCACCACCGTGTAACATACCCAGTGGTTGATGAGTGCGTGCATCAACAGGCATCGTAGCCGATAAACTGTTGTCATCAAAGTCGCTATATTTAATGCCTAAACACTCCATGGCAGTATCTTTTGAGGTTAGATTGAGTGATTCCAAATCAAAATGTTGTTTCCAGATTGTCATGACTGCTCCTAAAGAACCGCTTTCTTATTTGATGTCTAATGGCTGTGATTTATGTGTAGACTCTATTATGCAGTAAGATACCATTAACCTCTAAATAGAACATAAGTAAATAGGTGTATTCATGGATTTGATATCTAAAAAGTGTGTTGCTGTCAGTTTATTAGGTGCACTTCTTATTGGGTGTACCTCTTCACCCACCGGTCGTAATCAAGTGATTCTGTTTTCCAGTGATGAGATGTCACAGCTTGGGGTACAATCATTCGAACAATTAAAGAAACAAGAGAAAATCAGTACGGATAAAGCATTGAATCACTATGTTCAATGTGTCGCAAAAACCATTACCGACCATGTCCCCAAGCAACCAGATTTTAGTTCGTGGGAAGTCGTTCTATTTGACAGTGACCAGGTAAATGCATTTGCACTACCAGGCGGAAAAATTGGGGTTTATACAGGGCTTTTAAACGTAGCTAAGAATCAAGATCAATTAGCGACGGTCATTGGTCACGAAGTTGCCCATGTATTAGCTAATCACGGTAACGAACGTATGTCTCACGGTCAACTGGCTGACATTGGTTTGAAAATCTCGAGTATCGCGATTGAAGGGAGTGAATATCATGACACTGCAATGGGGGCCCTAGGTCTTGGTGTTCAATACGGAGTCATGCTGCCCTATGGTCGTTCACAAGAGTCTGAAGCGGATATCTTAGGTTTAGAGTTAATGGCTAAATCGGGTTTTGATCCTTACCAGAGTGTCGAGTTGTGGAAAAATATGGCCAAACAGTCAAAGAGCCAACCCCCAGAGCTACTCTCTACGCATCCTTCTAACCGTACACGTATTGATGATTTGAGTGCTGGAATCGTAAAGCTCAATACATATCAAGGGCAAACTCCAACCTGCTCTAAATAGTGAAAAAATATTGATAACTCTATCATCAAATATTGACTGTGTGACTTTCCTCCTATTATTTAGAGTGAAAATGGTCTACATTAGAAACTTAAAGACATTAAAAACATAAACTCCACACTGTATTATCA